>JANONH010000608.1:0-7234 GCA_031420735.1 Methylibium sp. | reverse complement strand
GAGGCGCCTACGCGGTGCTGCCGCGGGCTCAGTTACCGCAACCCGATGCCACGATGCGGTCGTAGGCCGCCCTGGCCTGCACCAAGCCGAAGCCGAAGTTGTTGTCGCGGCCGAGGGCCCCCAGGTCCTTGGCGGACTTGTTAAGCGAGTTGCGCAGCTGCGTTGCGGTGCAGCTGCGGCCGGCCGTGGGCGCCGGTGGCGTGAAGTAGCTCCAGACCAGCGCCGCCACCGCCGAGACGTGCGGCGTGGCCATCGACGTGCCGTTGTAGTAGGCGTAGTTGGCGATCGATACGGCCACGGTGCTGGCATGGCCCAGGCGGTCGAGGAGCGTGGTGCCGTCTTCCTGCGAGATCGACACCGAAGCGATCGTCGTCAATGTGGTACCCAGCGTGCCGTTGAAGGCGCCGGCCGCGTTGTTGTAGATCACTGCGCCCACACCGCCGCTGGTTTGGCAGTTGCTCACCTTGGTGGAGAAGTCGACCGTACCGCGGGCGATCAGGCAAATCTTTCCCGAAGCGCCGACGTTGACCGCATCACCAATGCCAAAGTTGAACAAGGCGCCACTGCCTTGCTGGTGGGGCGAGCCCTCCAACGGGAAAGCCTCGACCACCAGGCCGCCGACGTTCAGCGAGCCGAGCAGTCCCTTGCCGTTGGGCACGGTCGACAGAACGCCCACGCCAGGACCCGCGATCTCGACGTCCTTGTTGTACTGCGAGAAGTCGGCCTTGGCGTTGCTGATGTTCACCGCGCCCACGCTCACCACGCTGGCATAGCCCGCCGGGTACGAGGTGCGGCTGTTGCCGCCATTGCCCGCCGCGGCGATCGACAGGATGTTGGCATCAAGCAGTTGCTGGAACTTCGTCTGCTCGGTGCGGCTGGACACCGAGCCGCCCAGGGACATGCTGATGACGTTGGAGCCCGCGTTCTGGCAGCGCGTGGCGGCGTCGACGATGGTCGACGAGTAGGCCCAGGCGCCGCTGTCACCGAACACACGGACGATGTACAGGTTAAGGTTGCCGCCGGCGTTGACCCCCACCACGCCGGCGTCGGCGTTGTTGAGTGCGGCGATGGTGCCTGCTACGTGTGTGCCGTGACCGTCGCCGTCCTGGTTCCAGGGCAGGTTGCCGGCATAGCCGCTCACGCGCGACGTTCCCGGCAGGTCCTCGTGGCCCATGGAGAAGCCTGAGTCGATGATGCAGACCTTGCGGTTGCCGGTGAGTGAGTCGCCCTGCGGCAGCAGGTGCGCCTGCACGGCGCGGATGCCCCAGGGCTCGAGCTGGCCGCTGGCGTAGGGGGTGGAAGACGGCGTGGTTAGGGCGAGCGGGTAGCGCTTGGCGTCTTCTTCGACGAATTCGACGTTCGGATTGCGCGACAGTGCTGCGACCGCTGCGCTGGGTAACTCGACGGCCACTGCCGCCACCGAAGGCAACTCGCGCGCAACGCGGCCACGCGCAGCGACCAGAGCAGCGCGTGCGCCTGGCTCGGCACCGGCCTTGAAGCCAACAATTACGCGAGAAAAGCCAGCAGCGGGCTCGCGGTCTTGGGCCAGTGCCGCAGGGGGGCTGAGAGCGGCGCAGGCAGCCGCGACAAACAGTGCCTGACGAAACTTCGAAGGCATGCGGTAGCTCCATGAGAGGAGTGCAGACGTGCGAATTATGAGCGCGCGTTGTACCAGCCGCCGTCAGCAACTGAAGGAATACTTCAACCGCGCCGTTATCGGCCCGAAGTTGCTGATCGTCGACGAGATAGGCTACCTGCCGTTCGGAAGCGAGGAAGCGACGCTTGTTCTTCGACGTCGTGGCCAAGCGCTACGAGCGCGCCAGCATGGTGCTCACGAGCAACCTGCCGTTCACGCAATGGGCCGGTGCCTCCGACGACCAGACGATGACAGCGGCGATGCTCGACAGACTTCTGCACCACGCGCACATCGTGCAGATCACCGGCGAGAGCTACCGGCTCAAGGACAAGCGCAAGGCCGGGCAAGCAGCAAGAAGGGCGCAGCCGGTGCCATAACAACGGCGCCGCACTGCTCAGGCGCTTCGGGCTTCGCCTTACCGCGCCCGAGCAGCGCCCATCGAGAAGCACCAGGTGGGTCAGATTTATTTCGGCGATCAGGAGCAAAGTGGGTCAGATTTGAGTTGGCGTTGACAGGCGAGAGCCGGCTGAGGGTTCGTGGCCGGAAATGACCCGTCGTCTGCCGCCACCGAAGATCAATTCCCAACTTTGAAGCGGCCGTTCGACGCAGAGTGAGCAGTCAGGCTGAACGCTGGGTTCACCGCGTTCTGGCGTATGACCGCGTCGGAATCGCGAATCACAGGTGCGCACAGACGGCTTCCTGTACTGCGCGCACTGCCTCGGCAGCGACGCTGAAATCGGCGGTGCCACACATGGGCGGATCCAGGCGGTGGGCGTGTTGCCGGAACCCTCTTTACCCCACTTTTACCCCACTGAAACGACAGTGCGGCCCGCAGGCGGCACTAAGTACTTGATTTTTATACAGTTTTTGGTGGGCGGTGCAGGGTTCGAACCTGCGACCCCTGCCGTGTGAAGGCAGTGCTCTACCACTGAGCTAACCGCCCGATCGAAGGGGCTTCTGCCCTCGTTCGGAAGGCCGCGATTATTGCATGCGTCGCCAGAGCGTCTTGCCGGCGGAGGCCTTGTCGAGGTCGGCGAGCACGGCTTCGTGGGCGCTGCGCTCGGCATCGCTGGGCAGCAGCACCGGCAGGGTGAAGCGGGCGAGGTCGATGGCAGGCGCGGCGAGCGCGTCGCCGCTGGGTTCGAGCGCGTCGATGACGAGGCTGTCCTGGCCGCGGGTCATGCGGATGTAGACCTCGGCCAGCAGGCCGGCGTCGAGCAGGGCGCCGTGCAGGGTGCGCCCGGAGTTGTCGACTTCCAGTCGCTTGCACAGGGCGTCGAGCGAGTTGGATTTACCGGGGAAGATTTCGCGCGCCATCATGAGGCTGCAGGTCACGCTCGCCACCTGCGTGGCAAGCGCCGGGCGAGCCAGGCGCTCGAGCTCGGCGTCGAGGAAGCCAACGTCGAAGGCGGCGTTGTGGATGATGAGTTCCGCGCCGGCCAGGTAGTGCAGCAGTTCGTCGGCCACGGCGGCGAACTTCGGTTTGTCGGCCAGGAACTGCTCACTCAGGCCATGCACCTTGACGGCGTCTTCGTGGCTGCGCCGCTCGGGGTTGAGATAGAAATGCTTGTCGTTGCCGGTCAGGCGGCGGCTGTGCATCTCGATGCAGCCGATCTCGATGATGCGGTCGCCGCTGGCCGGGCTCAGACCGGTGGTTTCGGTGTCGAGGAAGATCTGGCGGCTCATCGATGCGGCGCTTTCAGTTCAGTGGTTTTCTTTCGCGTGGTTGATCGAGTAGCGGGGAATCTCGACCACCAGATCCTGCTGCGCCACGATGGCCTGGCAGCTCAGGCGCGAATTGGGCTCGAGGCCCCAGGCGCGGTCGAGCAGGTCTTCCTCGTTCTCGTCCATCTCGCCGAGCGAGGCCAAGCCTTCACGCACCACCACGTGGCAAGTGGTGCAGGCGCAGCTCATCTCGCAGGCGTGTTCGATCTCGATGCCATGCTCGAGCAGGGCTTCGCAGACCGAGGTGCCGCCGGCGGCTTCGATGCTCTTGCCCTCGGGGCAGTATTCGGGGTGGGGAAGGATGCGGATGATGGGCATGGTCGTGTGGCTGGGTCGGGCGGTTCAAACGTCCTCGAGGCGCCGCCCCGAAAGCGCTTGGCGGATGCCGCGGTTCATGCGCTCGGCGGCAAAGGCTTCGGTGCCGTCGGCCAGCGCCTTGACGGCGGCGTCGATCGCTGCGGCATCGAGGCTTTGTGCCTGCAACTCGGCCGCGCGCACGAGCGCTTCGATGGCCTCGCGCTCGCCGGGCTCGAGCAGGTCGCCATCGGCGGCGATCGCCGAGCGGGTGGCCAGCGCCATGCGCGCGACTTCGACACGCGCCTCGCGCAGCGCGCGGTCGCGCATGTCGCCTTCGGCGGTGGTGAAGCCGTCTTGCAGCATGCGCGCGATCTGGTCGTCGGCCAGGCCGTAGCTGGGCTTGACGGTGACCGCCGCCTCCACGCCCGAGGCCTGCTCGCGCGCCGACACGCTGAGCAACCCGTCGGCGTCGACCTGGAAGGTCACGCGGATGCGCGCCGCGCCCGCGACCCACGGCGGGATGCCGCGCAACTCGAAGCGCGCCAGCGAGCGGCAATGCTCGACCTGCTCGCGCTCGCCCTGCACCACGTGAATGGCCAGTGCGGTCTGGCCGTCCTTGAAGGTCGTGAAGTCCTGCGCCTGGGCCACCGGAATGGTGCTGTTGCGGGCAATGATGCGCTCCACCAAGCCGCCCATGGTTTCGAGGCCGAGCGAGAGCGGCGTCACGTCGAGCAGGAGCAGGTCGCCCGCGCCGGCATTGCCGGCAAGCTGGTGGGCCTGGATGGCCGCACCCAGCGCGACCACCTGGTCGGGGTCGAGGTCGGTGAGCGCAGGTCTGTCGAACAGCTCGGACACCGCCTGGCGCACCTGCGGCATGCGCGTCGAGCCGCCCACGAGCACGACGCCCTGTACGTCTTGCCGGCTCACCTTGGCGTCGCGCAGCACCTTGCGCACCGCCGCGAGCGTGCGCTCGGTCAGCGGGCGAACCATCGCCTCGAAGGCGTCGCGGCTCACCACCACATCAAGCTCGCACTCGTCGAGCCGGGCGCAAAGGCGCGTGACGGCTGCCAGCGAGAGCGACTCCTTGGCGGCGCGCGCGGCCACCAGCACCGCGCGCTTGTCTTGGGCCGAGCGCGCAGCGAGGCCGGCTTCGGCGAGCGCCCAGTCGGCCAGCGCGTGGTCGTAGTCGTCGCCGCCGAGGGCCGAATCGCCGCCGGTGGCGACCACTTCGAACACGCCCTTGGCCAGCCGAAGCAGCGAGATGTCGAAGGTGCCGCCGCCGAGGTCGTAGATGGCGTAGAGCCCTTCGCTGCCGTTTTCCAGCCCGTAGGCGATGGCAGCGGCCGTGGGTTCGTTAATAAGGCGCAGCACCTCGATGCCGGCCAGCCGGGCCGCGTCTTTGGTGGCCTGGCGCTGGGCGTCGTCGAAGTAGGCAGGCACGGTGATGACGGCGCCGAACAGCGCCTCGTCGAAGCTGTCTTCGGCCCGAAAACGCAGGGTCGCCAGGATCTCGGCCGACACCTCGACCGGCGACTTCAGGCCGGCGCGCGTTTGCACGGCCAGCATGCCCGGCTGGTCGGCAAAACGGTAGGGCAGCTTGCCATGATCGCCAATGTCGGCCAGCGAGCGGCCCATGAAACGCTTGACGGAGACGATCGTGTTCTCGGCGTCGTCGGCCTGTGCGGCCAGGGCGTCCCAACCGATTGCGCGGCGCTCGCCTTCGAGGTAGCGCACCGCCGAGGGCAGGATCACGCGGCCCTCGGCGTCGGGCAGGCACTCGGGCGCGCCGTGGCGCACGGCGGCCACCAGCGAATGCGTGGTGCCGAGGTCGATGCCGACGGCGACGCGACGCTGGTGCGGGTCGGGCGTCTGGCCGGGTTCGGAGAGTTGCAGCAGGGCCATGGGAGGGCGCGTCTTTAATGTCCGAGTGCCTCGAGGCGCTGGTCGAGGTCATGCGCAAAGCGTTCAATGAACATCAGGGCCCGCACCCGCTCTGCGCCGGCTGGCCAGTCCCGGCGCAGGTCCAGAGTCTCCTCGAGCTCGTCGAACAACTGCTGTCGATGACCCAGCAGTTCGTCGTTGAGCGCCGTCACGGCAGGCTCGCCCTTCGCGTCGTCGAGCGCTTCGCGCCATTGCATCTGCTGCATCAGGAAGCTCGGCGGCATGGCGGTGTTGGTGTGCGCGCCGATGGGCGCGCCGTGGAGTTCGCACAAATAGGCCGCCCGCGCCAGCGGATCCTTGAGCCGGGCGTGCGCCTCGTTCACGCGCACCGCCCATTGCATGGCCACGCGCTGTGCGGCGGCGCCCTGTGCGGCAAAACGGTCTGGGTGCACCTCGGCCTGCAGCGACTTCCAGCGCGCATCGATTTGCGCGCGGTCCTGGCCAAAGCGACGCGGCAATTCAAAGAGTTCGAAGTCATCGCTGTCGAGTTTCATTGCGGGGACCGGGCCATCGTAAAAAAGGCGCGGCATCGCCGCGCCTCGGGGTCGCAGCCGAGCGTTCAGACCCGAAACGACTCACCGCAACCGCAGCGGTCGCGCTCGTTGGGGTTGTTGAACTTGAAGCCTTCGTTGAGCCCCTCGCGCACGAAGTCGAGCTGCGTGCCTTCGATGTAAGGCAGGCTCTTGGGGTCCACCAGCACCTTGATGCCCAAATGCTCGAACACCACGTCTTCCGGCGCCACCGCGTCGGCATACTCGAGCTTGTAGGCCAGGCCCGAACAGCCCGTGGTCTTGACGCCCAGACGCACGCCCACGCCTTTGCCGCGCTTGCCGAGGTAGCGCGTCACGTGGCGCGCCGCCGCTTCAGTGAGAGTGACTGCCATGAAAGGCCGTTCAGGCCGCCGCAGCGACGGCGCTGGCCGCCGCCACCGGGTGCTTGGCCTTGTAGTCGACCACGGCCGCCTTGATGGCGTCTTCGGCCAGGATCGAGCAGTGAATCTTGACCGGCGGCAGCGCCAGCTCTTCGGCGATGTGGGTGTTCTTGATGGTCAAGGCCTGGTCCAGGGTCTTGCCCTTGACCCACTCGGTGACCAGCGAGCTCGAGGCAATGGCCGAGCCGCAGCCATAGGTCTTGAAGCGCGCATCCTCGATCACGCCGGTTTGCGGGTTGACCTTGATTTGCAGCTTCATTACGTCGCCGCAGGCGGGTGCGCCGACCATGCCGGTGCCAACGGTTTCATCGCCCTTTTCGAACGAACCGACGTTGCGCGGGTTTTCGTAGTGCTCGACGACTTTTTCGCTGTAAGCCATGATGATGCTCCTTGTGATGCTGATCGTTTTGCCGGGGTCCCGGCGCTCAGTGCGCGGCCCACTGGATGGCGCTGATGTCCACGCCGTCTTGAAACATTTCCCACAGCGGCGACAGATCGCGCAGCTTGGCGACGTTGTGCCGAATGGTGCCAATGGCGAAGTCGATCTCGGCTTCGGTGGTGTAGCGCCCGATCGTCATGCGCAGGCTCGAGTGCGCCAGCTCGTCGCTGCGGCCCAGCGCCCGCAGCACATAGCTCGGCTCCAGGCTCGCGGAGGTGCAGGCCGAGCCCGAAGACACCGCCAGCCCCTTGATGCCCATGATGAG
>JANONH010000607.1:0-1864 GCA_031420735.1 Methylibium sp. | reverse complement strand
CCGGCTGCTGGCCCTCAGCGGCCCTGAAGGCGGCCTGGCCCCGGCCGAGGTCGAGGCCGCGTACCGGGCCGGGTTCAGCCCGGTCGGCCTGGGGCCGCGTGTGCTGCGCGCCGACACCGCACCGCTGGCGCTGCTGGCCTGGCTGGGCCTGCGCGGCTGAGCTCATCCGCGTCGGGCGGGCGGCGGTCGCACGCGTTGCCGTGGCGCCTTGCCGCAGCGCCAGCGGCGCACCAGAATCGACGCCGGCTGGCGACGGTGCCGGATCGCATCACGACCTTCAGGAGTTGACCATGGGATTGCTCGATTCGGTGATCGGCGCGCTGGGCCAGGCCCAGGGCCAGGCGGGGCCGGCCTTCGGCACGGGCACGGGCACAGGGGGCGGCGGCGGGGGTGCCGATGTGCTCAGCGGCATCATCGGCATGCTCGGCCAGAGCAACGGTGAAAACGGCGGCCTCGCGGCGCTGGTTGAAAAGTTCAAGCAGGCCGGGCTGGGCGAGGTGGTGGCCTCGTGGATTTCCAACGGACCGAACCAGGCCATCAGCGGCGAACAACTCGGCCGCGTGCTGGGCCCCGACGCCATGGGCGGCGTAGCCCGGCAGATGGGCCTGGACAGCAGCGACCTGATGAGCCAGCTGGCGCAGCTGCTGCCCGGAGTGGTCGACCAACTCACCCCCGACGGCCAGCTGCCGCAGGGCGGCCAGCTCAGAGGCGGCGGGCTGGAGAACCTGGCCGGCATGCTGGGCGGCACACTCAAGCGCTGAACCGGCACTCCAGGGCGGCGCGGCCGCCAGCGCCGGGTGCTCAGCGTTCAGCGCTCGCGGCCGAATTCGGGGTCGATGCGGATGAATGCGGTGGCCACGAACGAGGGCAGCGTCGCCACGCACGTCCAGATGAAGAAATTGACGTAGCCCAACTGGTCCTGCAGCCAGCCGGAGACCATGCCCGGCAGCATCATGCCCAGGGCCATGAAGCCGGTGCAGATGGCGTAGTGCGCGGTCTTGTGCGGGTTGCCGCCGCCGGGGCCGCCGGCCACCATCAGCATGTAGACCATGAAGACGGTGAAGCCGAAGCCGTAACCGAACTGCTCTAACGCCACCGCGGCGCTGACCGTCACCAGGCTCTGCGGTTGCGCCAGCGCCAGCAGCACGAACACGGTGTTGGGCACGTGCATGCTGAATACCAGCGGCCACAGCACCCGCTTCAAGCCCCAGCGCGCGATCACCACGCCGCCCAGCAGCCCGCCGCAGGTCAGCGCCAGCACGCCGACGGTGCCGTAGGCGATGCCGACGTCCTGCGTGCGCAGCCCCAGCCCGCCGGCGTCCAGCGGGTCGAGCAGGAACGGCGTCACCAGCTTCAGCAGCTGCGCCTCGGCTAAGCGGTACAGCAGCAGGAAGGCCAGGATGCGGGCGATGCCCGGCTGGCGGAAGAAGGCAGCGTAGACGGCGCCGAAGTCGGCGAAGAACTGCGCCGTGCTGCGACTTGTGCCGTCGCCGCGCGCGGCCGGCAGGTCCACCGCCGGCCGCGGCAGCGCCCACAGGTGCCAGGCGCCGAGCAGGCCGAAGCCGGCGGCCAGCACGCCGAACACCACCGCCCAGGCCGTGCTGACGCTGCCGGTGCGGTCGGTCAGCGCCCCTGCCAGTACCACCAGCCCGCCCTGGCCGGCGATCATGGCCAGGCGATAGAAGGTGCTGCGCACGCCGACGAAGGCGGCCTGCGTGCGCTGCGGCAGCGCCAGCATGTAGAAGCCGTCGGCGGCGATGTCGTGCGTGGCCGAGGCGAAGGCCATGAGCCAGAAGATGGCCAGCGTGACGCGCAGGAAATCACTGCCCGGCACGGTGAGCGCAATGCACGCCAGCGCGGCGCC
>JANONH010000606.1:0-2932 GCA_031420735.1 Methylibium sp. | reverse complement strand
CGGATGGCGTCGTCGCCCGGGGTCAGGGCCAGCGCGTCGGCCAGCTTGCCGAGCGCCGCCTCGCTGTCGCCTTCGGCTGCGAGTTGCTCGGCCTCTTCGACCTCCTCTTCGGCCGCCACGGCGTCGACGCTGGGGACGTGCTTGTCGAGGAAGGCGCGGATCTGCGCCTCGGGCAGGGCGCCGACGAAACCGTCCACCGGCTGACCGCCAACGAACATGACGCAAAACGGAATCGAACGCACGCCAAACGCCTGGCTCAACTGGGCGGCGATGTCGGGCTCGGCGTCGCTGTCGAGCTTGGCCAGCGCAAAGCGTCCGGCGTAGGCGACCTCCAGCTTCTCGAGCAGCGGGCCGAGCGCCTTGCACGGCCCGCACCATGGCGCCCAGATGTCGAGCAGCACGGGGGTCTGTATCGAAGCGTTGATCAGCTCCGACTCGAAGTTCTTCAGGGTGATGTCGATCATGTCCGCCCGGTGAGGGTTTAAGCGGGACGCACGGCATGCCCGCCTACAATTTCAAGCTTTCGAAGAACCGGAGCGTGCGTGAGCGCAGCAGCGATTCCCCTGATCGGCGTGGTGATGGGCTCCAGCAGCGACTGGGAGGTGATGCGCCACGCGAGCGAGATTCTCGCCGAGTTCGGCGTGCCCTACGAAGCGCGCGTGGTCTCGGCCCACCGCATGCCCGACGACATGTTTCGCTATGCCGAGACGGCGCGCGCGCGCGGCTTGCGCGCCATCATCGCCGGCGCCGGCGGTGCGGCGCACCTGCCCGGCATGCTGGCGGCCAAGACGACGCTGCCGGTGCTCGGCGTGCCGGTGGCGGGCAAGTACCTGCAGGGCGTGGACGCGCTGCACAGCATCGTGCAGATGCCCAAGGGCGTGCCGGTGGCCACCTTCGCCATCGGCGCTGCAGGCGCGGCCAACGCGGCGCTGTTCGCGGTGGCCCTGCTCGCCGCCAGCGACCTGTCCCTGCTCGAGCGGCTCGACGCCTGGCGTTCGAGGCAGACCGAAAGCGCGCGCGCCACCTCCCTGGAACCCTGATGTCCCTGCACAAGACCCTCTTGCCCGCGGCCAGCGCCGTCGGCGCCCAGTCCACCACGCTCGGCGTCATGGGCGGCGGCCAGCTCGGGCGCATGTTCGTGCAGGCGGCGCAGCGCATGGGCTACTACACGGCGGTGCTCGACCCCGACGTGGCCAGCCCCGCCGGGCTGGTGTCGCACGTGCACGTGCAGACCGACTACCTCGACGAGCAGGGCCTGGCGCAGATGCTCAAGCGCTGCGCGGCCATCACGGTCGAGTTCGAAAACGTGCCCTCCGGCGCGCTTTACACACTCGGCGCTCACCTGCCCTCGGCGCCGGGCTCGGAAGCGGTGGCGATTTGCCAGGACCGCGCGCGCGAGAAGCAGCACTTCGCCGACTGCGGCGTGGCTTGCGCGCCCTTTGCCGCCATCGCGTCGGCCGAGCAATTGGCCGCGGTGCCCGAATCACTGCTGCCGGGCATTCTGAAAACATCGCGACTCGGCTACGACGGCAAGGGCCAGGCGCGGGTGACCACGCGCGATGAGCTCGCAGCAGCCTGGGACGCCCTCGGGCGCGCGGCCTGCGTGCTCGAGCGGTTCCTGCCCTTGGCTTTCGAGCTGAGCGTGGTGCTGGCGCGCGATGCCGAGGGCCGCACGGTGGCACTGCCGATCCAGCGCAATCTGCACCGCGACGGCATCCTGGTCGTCAGCACGGCGCCCGCGCCGGGCTTGAGCGACGCGCTGGCCGCGCAGGCGCTGGACGCCGCCACGCGCATCGCCGAGGGCCTGCTCTACGTCGGCGTGCTGTGCGTGGAATTCTTCGTGCTCGCCGACGGCACGCTGCTGGCCAACGAAATGGCGCCGCGGCCGCACAACTCCGGCCACCACAGCATCGACAGTTGCGATCTCTCGCAATTCGAATTGCAGGTCCGCTGCATGACCGGGCTGCCGCTGGTCGCACCGCGCCAACATTCGCCGGCCGTCATGCTCAACCTGCTGGGCGACCTGTGGTTCGACGAGGGCGGGCGGGCGCGCTAGCCCGGCTGCGCGCGCGTGGTCGAACGCCCCGGCGCGCACCGGCGTGGCGATGGGACGGGGGGCGCGCTTCGCGGTCGAAAGATGGGCCACCTGACCCTCACCGCGGCCACCCCCGAGGCTGCCGGCGCGAGCGCCGCCAAGGCCGCGCAACTGCTCGGCATCGCGCCGTTCTAGCGAGCCCGCATGCCCTTGCTCGACGGGCGCTCGCCCGAGTCGCTTGCCGACGCCGCACGGCGCCTTGCCGCGGGCGAATTGGTGGCGTTCCCGACCGAAACCGTTTACGGCCTGGGTGCCCGGGCCGACGACGACGCGGCGGTCGCGACCCTGTTCGCCGCCAAGGGCCGGCCGGCGGCTCACCCGCTCATCGTGCACGTGAGCGGCCTTGAAGACGCGCTCGGCTTTGCCGACCGCTTGCCGCCCCTGGCCGAGCGGCTGATTCGCGCCTTCTGGCCGGGGCCGCTGACCGTCATCGTGCCGCGCCGCCCAGGTCGCGCCACGGCCGCGGCGGGCGGGCACCCGAGCATCGGTCTGCGCGCGCCGTCCCACCCGGTGGCGCGCGAGCTGCTCGCCGCCGCGGCCCGGCTCGGCGTGCCGGGCCTGGCCGCACCGAGCGCCAACCGCTTTGGCCGCATCAGCCCGACGCGCGCGAGCCATGTGCTCGCTGAGTTCGGCCACGACCTGACGGTGCTCGACGGCGGTGACTGCGACATCGGCATCGAGTCGAGCATCGTCGACTGCTCGGGCCTTGCGCCCGTGCTGCTTCGCCCCGGAGTGCTCAGCCGTGAGCTCATCGAGGCGGCCGCCGGCGCGGCGCTGCGGGCGGCCGATGCCGATGCGCCCAGCGCGCCGGGCACGCTTGCAGCCCACTACGCGCCG
>JANONH010000605.1:0-1768 GCA_031420735.1 Methylibium sp. | reverse complement strand
CTCGGCGCCAAGCTCGTCGACGATGCGCACCTCGGCACACAGCGAGGGCCGGCCGGCCGAGCGCATCTTGCCGCGCTTGCGACCCTCGGTGGTGTGCAGTTCCGCTGGCAGGACGGTGGCAATCGGTGACAGTTCCGTCATGCCGTAGACCTGGAAGAAAGCAACCTGCGGTAGCGCGCGGCTGGCGCGGTCGGCCAGCGCTTCGCTGATCGGCGAGCCTCCGTACGCCACCGCCTGCAGGCTGGACAGGTCATGCTGCGCCAGCTCGGGGTGATCCACCGTCATCTGGATCATCGTCGGCACCAGCACCGTGGCGCTAACGCGTTCGCGCTCGATGGCCTGCAACACGCCCACAGGCGTGAACGCGGGAATGATCACGTGCTTGGCGCCAACCGCCCACAGCCCGTTCATCAGCAGCACGTCGGCAATATGGAACATTGGCGCCGCATGCAGGCCCACGGTGTGCTCGTTCACGACACCTTCGGCCGGCAGGACCAAGCCGTTGATGTAGAGACCGGCATGCGCCAGCATCACGCCTTTCGGGGCGCCGGTGGTGCCGCCGGTGTAGAAGACGCCGGCCAGGTCGGCGCCGCTGCGCCTGGCGTCAGGCACCGGCGCCGACTCGAGCACCAGCGCCTCGTACGACAGCATGCCCTGGGGGACAGGCCTCTCACCTGCATGGATCACGGTGCGCAAGGCCTTGGAACGCCGGCGCAGCTCGGGCACTATGGCTGCGAACTGGTCGTCGACGATCAGCACCCGCGTGTCGCAGTCATCCAGCGAGTAGGCAATCTCGGCCGCACTCCAGCGGATGTTGGCCGAATTCACCACGCAGCCGGCCCAGGGCACGGCCATGTAGTACTCGAGGTAGCGGTCCGAGTTGAGCGACAGCATGCCCACGCGGTCACCCGGATGCAGGCCCAGCGCGCGCAGCGCCCCCGCAAAGCGCGCGACCCGGTCGCCCAGTTGGGCGAAGCTGCGCGTGCGGTCACCGTAAACACAAGCGGTGGCGTGAGGCTGGCGCGAAATGGCGCGGTGCAGACTTTGAGTGAGATACATGTGGACTCCCTGCGGCCCGAACCGGACCGGTTGCGATGCCTGCACTGTGCGCTGGCGCGCGGCTGTGCGTCCTTAAGGCGGCCTAAGCGTTGCTAAGCGCTAAAGCGGGCCGCGAGTGGTCGCAAGCTGGAAGGGACGTGCGATGTCGATGGCAAGGGCGGGACGCCAGCAACTGGAGGAGTTGTTTGCGCAGGAACGAAAAGAGCGCGAAGAAAGGCGGCGCGAGGGCTGGGGCGAGTAGGGCGCCCGCCGTCGCCGCCTTGGGCGCGTGCTTGCCGACGATCAGCGATGTTCGAGCGGTATTTTTGTGCGGGAGCGAAGCCGGCTGTGGCGGGCCGATGGAGAACCGACGGTGCGATCCCCTGCCCGCCGCCAATGCACATGGGCGCGACGCGGGAGCCGAAGTGATCGGCTCCCGCGTCCGATCAGCAGCAGCCCGCCATGCTGCGGCGCCACTCCGCGAGATAGGCGCCGCTCGGCATGGCGTTGCGGTGATGCAGGTTCGTGAACAACCCCTGCTGCCTGCGTTGTCGGCCGCTGGCCGCGAGCAGGGCTTGGTAGCCCACAGCATCGTCTTCGCTCAGCGGCGATGCGCCGAGCCGAGCGCTCGCGCCGACGCTACGGGGGGTGGCGCCGAGCGAGAAGGTGCTGCCCAGCCCGGCGTAGAGGTAGCGTTCGCCGAAGGTCTTCTTCAACGCCGTGAAGGTCG
>JANONH010000604.1:0-5525 GCA_031420735.1 Methylibium sp. | reverse complement strand
ACACCCAAGACTTCGAGCCGGCGGGCTTCGAATGGCTGCAGGCCCATGACGCCGAGGCCAGCGTCATTGCCTTCGTGCGCCACGCGCGCGGCGCACGGCCAGGCGACGGCGGCGCCCAGCCACTCGTCGTCGTGTGCAATTTCACACCCGAGCCGCGCCGCAATTACGTCTTGGGCGTGCCGCAAGCCGGCTGCTGGCGCGAGTTGATCAACACCGACGCGCGCGACTACGGCGGCGCCGGCTGGGGCAACCTGGGCGGCCTCGAGAGTGCGCCGCTGCCGGCGCACGGCCGGGCGCAGTCGCTCTGCCTCACCCTGCCGCCGCTGTCGACCCTGATGTTCAAGCTCGAGCCGCCGCCACACGACGCGCGACCTGCGGCCGCGCCGCGCAGCCCATGACGCAGCGCTCCAGATTGGGTTCGCGCGCGCCCGTCGTCGCGGCCGAGGCCCGTGTGCGCGCCGTGATCGACGCGCTGCTGCCGGCCATCGACGGTGGGCGCTTTGCCGTCAAGTGCATTGCGGGCGAAGCCTTCGTCGTCGAGGCGCATTGCTTTACCGATGGCCACGACGCGCTGCGCGTCGTCTTGCAGTGGCGGGCAGAAGGCGCCGCGCTCGCCGAGGAAGTGGCGATGGTTCACGAGGGCAACGACGTCTGGCGCGCGAGCTTCACGCCGCCGGTGCCGGGCCGCTACGGCTACACGGTGAGCGCCTGGGTCGACGCCTTGGCCTCCTGGCAGCGCGAACTCGAGCGCCGGGTCGATGCCGAGGACGTGCGTCTGGCCGCGCTGGTGGGCGCCGACCTGCTGGACGGCGCCGCCACGCGCGCAGCCGGCGTCGATCGCGAGGCCCTGCAGATCGCGGCCAGCGGCTTGCGCAAGGCGGCGGGTGGCCAGCGCGCCGTCCGCGCCGTCGCCAAGAGCGCGGCAAGACGCGGCGCTGGCACCGCGCCGGCTGTCGGTTCGCAGGCCCCTGCTGCGAGCACCGCCCTGCTGCGAGCACAGGCGCTCGATGCCGGGCTGCTCAATTTGGCCGCGCGCTACCCCGAGCGAAGCCTGGCTGCGCAGCATGCGGTGGAGTTGCCGCTCGTGGCCGATCGTGCGCGCGCACGCTGCAGCGCGTGGTACGAGCTGTTCCCGCGCTCCACCCACCCCGAGCCCGGCCGCCACGGCCGTTTTGCCGACGTCGAGGCGCTGCTGCCCTACATCGCCGAGATGGGCTTCGACGTGCTCTACCTACCGCCCATCCACCCGATCGGGCGCGAGAAACGCAAGGGCAAAAACAACGCGCTGCTTGCCGAGCCGGGCGACGTCGGCAGCCCATGGGCGATCGGGGCGACCGAAGGCGGCCACAAGAGCCTGCTGCCCGAACTCGGCAGCGCCGCGGACTTCCGCCGCCTCGTGCAAGCCGCGGCGACGCACGGCATGGAGCTGGCGCTGGATATCGCGTTCCAGTGCGCGCCCGACCACCCCTACGTGACCGAGCATCCCGACTGGTTTCGCTGGCGCCCCGACGGCAGCGTGCAATACGCCGAAAACCCGCCCAAGAAGTACCAGGACATCTACCCGTTCAACTTCGAATGCGACGACTGGGCCGCACTTTGGGGCGAACTCCAAAGCGTGTTCGAGCATTGGGTGGGCGAGGGCGTGCGGATCTTTCGCGTCGACAACCCGCACACCAAATCGTTCGCGTTCTGGGAATGGGTCATCCGCGAAATCAAGCGCGAACACCCCGACGTGCTTTTTCTGGCCGAGGCCTTCACGCGGCCCAAACCCATGCACCGCCTGGCCAAGCTCGGCTTCTCGCAGTCCTACACCTACTTCACCTGGCGCAACACGCGCCGCGAACTGGTCGACTACTTCACCGAGCTTGCGCACGGGCCGGGCAAGGACTGTTTCCGCCCCAATGTCTGGCCCAACACGCCCGACATCCTCAGCGAGCACCTGCACCACGGCGGGCGCGAGATTTTCGCCCTGCGCCTGCTGCTTGCGGCCACGCTGTCGGCCAACTACGGCATCTACGGCCCAGCCTTCGAGCTGATGGAAAACCAGCCGCGGGAGCCTGGCAGCGAGGAGTACCTGGACTCCGAAAAATACCAGCTTCGGCGCTGGAGCCTCGAGCGTGCCGACAGCCTGGCGCCCTTCATCGCGCGCCTTAATCGGATCCGGCGCGAACAGCCGGCGCTGCAATCCAACCACCGCCTCGCCTTCCTGCCCACCGACAACGACGCCCTGCTCGCTTATGCGAAACGCGGCGCCGACGGCGGCGAGCCCGTGCTCGTCGTTGCGAACCTCGACACCGTGAACACCCAGTCGGGCTGGCTGGAGCTGGACCTGGGCGCGCTCGGCCTCGTCGAGCAAGCGAGCGAAGCAAGCGGGCCCGCCGTCCTGCAGGCCCATGACCTCCTGAGCGGCGAGCGCTTTGCGTGGCAGGGCCGTCGCCACTTCATCCGGCTCGACCCGCAGCGCGCCCCGGCGCATGTTTTCGTGCTGCGGCAAGCGCTGCGGCGCGAGCATGATTTCGACTACTTCGCGTAAATTGTCCTGGCCCGACCCGCGTCGCCCCGGCCTTTTGCCAGAACGTCTTCACTGCGCCCACTCCGAATGAACGCACCCAGCACGCCGCAACTCGCGGAAGCCGAACAGGGCGCAACGGTGCCCGAAGGCAACGCCGCGCTTTGGTACAAAGACGCAGTCATCTACCAGCTCAACGTCAAGGCCTTCTTCGACTCCAACGACGACGGCATGGGCGACTTCCGCGGCCTCGCCTCCAAGCTCGACTACGTCAAGGACCTCGGCGTCAACACGCTCTGGCTGATGCCCTTCTACCCCTCGCCGCAGCGCGACGACGGCTACGACATCGCCGGCTACGACGACATCCACCCGCAGTACGGCACGCTCGACGACTTCAAGGTGATGCTCGCCGAGGCGCACGAGCGCGACCTGAAGGTCGTCACCGAGCTGGTCATCAACACACCTCCGACGCCCACCCCTGGTTTCAGGCGGCTCGCCACGCGCCCGCGGGCTCGCCCGAACGCGACTTCTACGTGTGGAGCGACACGCCCGACAAATACGCCGGCACGCGCATCATCTTCACCGACACCGAGTCGTCCAACTGGACCTGGGACCCGGTGGCCAAGGCCTACTTCTGGCATCGCTTTTTTGGCCACCAGCCCGACCTCAACTTCGACAACCCCAAGGTGCTCGAGGCGATCTTCAAGACGATGCGCTTCTGGCTCGACCTGGGCGTGGACGGCTTTCGCCTGGACGCCATTCCCTACTTGGTCGAGCGCGACGGCACCAACAACGAGAACCTGCCCGAGACCCACGCCGTCATCAAGCAACTGCGCGCCGCCGTCGACGCCAGCTACAAGAACCGCTTCCTGCTGGCCGAGGCCAACCAGTGGCCCGAGGACGTGCGCGACTACTTCGGCGACGGCGACGAATGCCACGCCGCGTATCACTTCCCGCTCATGCCGCGCATCTACATGGCCATCGCCCAGGAAGACCGCTTCCCGGTGGTCGAGATCATGGAGCAGACGCCCGACATACCGGACAGCTGCCAGTGGTGCATCTTCCTGCGCAACCACGACGAGCTCACGCTCGAGATGGTGACGAGCAAGGAGCGCGACTACATGTACACCACTTACGCGGCCGACCCGCGCGCGCGCATCAACCTGGGCATCCGCCGGCGCCTGGCGCCGCTGATGGAAAACGACAACGACCGCATCAAGCTGATGAACGCGCTGCTGCTGTCGATGCGCGGCTCGCCGATCATCTACTACGGCGACGAGATCGGCATGGGCGACAACTTCTTCGTCGGCGACCGCAACGGCGTGCGCACGCCCATGCAATGGAGCCCCGACCGCAACGCCGGCTTCTCGCGCGCCGACCCGCAGCGCCTGTACCTGCCACCAATCATGGATGCGGTCTATGGCCACCAGGCGGTCAACGTCGAGTCGCAGATACGCGACCCCTCGTCGCTGCTCAACTGGATGCGGCGCATGCTGGCCGTGCGCAAGACCCACCATGCCTTCGGGCGCGGCGGCCTCGTCTTCCTGCGCCCGGGCAACCGCAAGATCCTCGCCTACCTGCGCACCCAGGGCGAGGACGCGTTGCTCTGTGTCTTCAACATGGGCCGTTCGGCCCAGCCGGTGGAGCTCGACTTGTCGCGCTACAAGGGACGGGTGCCGGTCGAAATGCTGGGCCGCACGGCCTTTCCGCCGATTGGCGACCTGCCCTATCTGCTCACGATCCCGGCGCACGGTTTCTATTGGTTTCGCCTCGCCGCCGACGCGCCCGTGCCGAGCTGGCACGAAGAGCACCTGCCGCTCGAAGACCGGCCGGTGTTGGTGCTCTTCGATGGCTGGGCGAGCTTGTTTCGCGACCAGGTGGTGCCGTGGCGGATCGGCATGGCGGTCAAGACGCGCGCGCAGTTCGAAGCCAGCACCTTGCCGCGCTACATCGAGACGCAGCGCTGGTATGCCAGCAAGGACCACAGCATATTGCGCGCGCGCCTGAGCGACCATGCGGTGTGGGAGCTGGGCGAGCGGCAGTGGCTGATGTCGGTGGTGGCGCTGGACGGCCCGGCCGAGCCGTCCTGCTACTTCGTGCCGCTGGCCATGGCGTGGGAAGACGGCAACGAGGAGCGCCTGCGCGCGCTCGCGACCACCGCCGTGGCGCGCGTGCGCCAGCAGGCGCAGGTCGGCGTGATGGGCGACGCCTTCGCCGACGAAGCCTTCTGCCGCGCAGTGGTGGAAGCGATGAGCACCGACCTCACCCTGCCCGCGGCGCAGGGCCAACTCGAGTTTCGCGCCACCGCATCGCACCGCAAGGTCGTTGGCGCCGACTTCGCCGCACTGCCCGTGGGCAAGCCGCAGGGGCAGAGCAGCAACACCGTCGTCACTTTCGGCGAGCGTGTCTTCCTCAAGGGCTACCGGCGGCTGCGCACCGGCACCAACCCCGAGCACGAGATCGGCCGCTTTCTCACCGACGTGGCGAAGTTCCGACACGTGGTGCCGGTGGCCGGCGTGCTCGAGTACGTGGGCCACGACGGCAGCCGCCAGACGCTGGCCCTGGTGCAAGGCTATGTGCCCAACCAGGGCGACGGCTGGACCTACAGCCTGGACTATTTGCAGCGGCACCTCGAGCGCCTGCGCAGCGCCGCCGAGGCCGTGCCCAACGACGTGCACGGCGGTTTCCTCGCGCTGATACGCACCTTGGGCAAACGCACCGCTGAGCTGCATGCGGCCTTTGCCAAGCCGAGCGGCGACCCGGCTTTCGAGCCCGAGCCGCTCACCGCAGAAGACCTGGCCGCCTATCGCCAGCAGGCGGGCGAGCAGGCCAGGAGCGTGCTGGCGGAGCTGGAGGCGGCGAGCCTGCCGCCGGGCAGGCCGGCCGAGCTGGCGGCAGCCGTGCTGAAGGCGCGCGCGCGGCTGCTGCAGCGCATCGACACGCCGCTCGCCGCGCCGCCCCCGCGCTCGCTCAAGACGCGTCTGCACGGCGACTACCACCTCGCGCAGGTGCTGCT
>JANONH010000603.1:0-3103 GCA_031420735.1 Methylibium sp. | reverse complement strand
GTGCGAGCGGTGTGGTCGGTACGGCGGCGGTCGAGGCGTTTCTGGCGGAAGGCTCCGAGGTGGTCGCGCTGTCGCGGCGGCGCCCCGAGATCGCACGCAGCGAGGCGTTTACGCACCTGGCGGTCGACCTGCGCGACGCCGCCGCGAGCCGCGACGCCCTGGGCGCGCTCAGCGGCGTCACGCACGTGGTCTATGCCGCACTGTTCGAGAAGCCGGGTCTCATCGCCGGCTGGACCGACCCCGAGCAGATGCAAACCAACCTGGCGATGCTGCAGAACTGCCTGGCACCGCTCGCCGGCGCGGGCAAGCGCTTGCGCCATGTGAGCCTGCTGCAAGGCACCAAGGCCTACGGCATTCACCTGCACCCCATGCCCATACCGGCGCGCGAGCGCGCCCCGCGCGACGCGCATGCCAACTTCTACTGGCTGCAGGAAGACTATCTCAAGCAATTGGCCAGTGAGCGCTTCGACTTCACCATCCTGCGCCCGCAGCTCATCATCGGCGCGGCCTACGGCGCCGCCATGAACCTTGCGCCGGTGATCGGCGCCTACGCCGCCATCTGTCGCGAGCTCGGCGAGCCGTTCGGCTTTCCCGGCGGCATTTCGTATGTGTGGGAGGCGGTCGATGCGCGCCTGCTCGCCAATGTATTTGTGTGGGCCACCGAAACCGCAGCCGCCCGCGGCCAGCATTTCAACGTCACCAATGGCGACGTGTTCGAGTGGCGCAATGTCTGGCCGGCCATGGCCGCGACCCTGGGCGTGCCGGCCGCAGCCGACCGGCCGCTCGAGATGAAGCGTTTCTTGCCCGAGCATGCCGCGGTCTGGGACCGCATCGTGGCCAAACACGGCCTGCGCAAGGTGACGATGCCCGAACTGCTCGGCGAGTCGCACCACTACACCGACTTCTGCTTCGCCCACGGCGCCACCGCGCCGCCGCCGCCGGCGTTTGTCAGCGCGATCAAGCTGCGCCAGGCCGGCTTTCACGAAGTCTGCGACAGCGAAGACATGTTTTGCCACTGGCTGCGTGACTTCATGGCGCGCGGCATCCTGCCGCCGGCCTGAGGGCGCGCGGGGCGCGCGTGCCGATGTCGGCCAGCGCGGCGGCGTTAGCACCGGTCAAACTGGTGCCGCCGGCACGGCCGCGTCGCGCCCGACCCGCGTGCGGTCTCGCAGCGCCTCAACCCGGTCTTTATCGCGCGCAGTCGCGGCTGGGTAGACTGCACGCCTCGAGTGCGACGCGCCCCTCGAATCGCTGGTCTGCGTGCCGACCAGCGCGCGCCCGCCCGGCGCCGGGCGGACGCTAAAGTTTCCGCGGGTCGACCGCTCCTGCCTGGCCGCAGGCTGTTCATCGTGGGGTCACTTCAATGCTTGATGCCGATAGCGGCGCCTCATCCGACCCGGGCCTTGCGCCAGGGGTCGACGCCACTGCGCAGCACGAGATCGAAGCCCGGCTCGCCTCGACGTCGCGCCTCGAGGCCGTGCAAGGCCTCCAGATGCTCGACACGCCGCCCGAAGAGATGTTCGACGCCCTGACGCGGCTGGCCGCCACGCTGCTGCGTGCGCCGGCCTGCTTCCTGAGTCTGGTGGACGGCGAGCGCGACTTCTACAAGAGCCAGGTCGGCCTTCCCGAGCCCTTGAGCACGCAGCGGCAGCTCTCGGGCCGCACCTTTTGCCACCACACGCTCGCCCGCACCGCGCCGCTCGTCATCAACGACACCCACGCCGACGCCGTTTGGCGTGCCCTGCCGAGCGTGGCCACGCTCGGCGTGCGCGCTTATGTGGGCGCGCCGCTCACGGTCGGCGGCGAAACCGTCGGCAGCTTCTGCGTGATCGACCACACGCCGCGCGACTGGAGCGCCGCCGAGATCGAAACCGTGCGCCAGCTCGCCCTCTCCGCCAACCGCGAGCTGAGCCTGCGCGGCTTGCTGCGCGACGCCCTGGCCGACGCCGACCGTGCGCGCGTCATGGCGAGGGAAAAGGAAACGCTCCTCGCCTCGGTGGTGCACGACCTGGGCACGCCCCTTCACGTCATGACGATGTGCCTGCACATCCTGCAGCGCTCGGCGAATACCGAACAACGGGTGTTGCTCGAGCGCATGCTCAGGAGCGCCGACAGCATGAAGGCCATGAGCGCGGCGCTGCTTTCGCCGCATACGGCCGTGGGGGCCGCGCCCCGGCACGAGTCGGTAAACGTGGCCAAGCTGATGGGCGATACGGTCGATGTCATGCACATGATCGCTGCGCGCGCCGAAATGAGCTTGACGCTGGGCGAGCTGCCCGAAGCCAACGTGGTGGTCGATTACGCGCAAATGCTGCGGGTCTTTTGCAACTTGGTGGGCAACTCGGTCAAGTACTGCCCCGCCGGCAGCACGGTGCGTGTGTTTGCAAGCCGCAGCCAGCAGCAGGTGCAGCTCTGCGTCGCCGACAACGGCCCGGGCATGAGCCCGGCCGAACGGCAACAGGCGTTCGAGCCGGGCTGGCAAGGCGCCGCCGGCACCCGCCGCGCCGACGGCGCGGGCCTGGGCCTGTCGATCGTGCGCACCCTGGTCGAACAAAACGGCGGCCAAGTGCAGCTCGCCAGCGAGCCGGGTGCCGGCACCACGGTCACCGTGCGGCTGGCCTGCAAGGACTAGCGGTCACGGGTCGCTACGGTACCAAGTGGTGCCGGATGTGGCGCCCATGACCATTTCGCGACGCAGGGTGAACTGCTTGCTCTGGTGCAACACGTGGCGCCATGACGAACATCCGTACCGGCGCGGCGTGTGTTCGGCATGGGCAGCAGCGATAAAGGCAATGGCGTCAGCAAGCTTCGTCCAACCGTCCTGCGCCATGGTCTTGGCGGCATCCCGCAGCAGCTCGACGACCTTTGCTCGATGCCAGTCCACGGCTTCTTCAGGGGCATTACCGTGAACGAAGCTTTCTTCCCACGCTTCGTTCGCAAAGCAAGATGCCATCAGCGCATGCGTCTCTTGCATGCTCTTGTCCCACGCGGTCAGCGCCGCGTAGCTCGAGTCGATCCGCAGGTACGCGGCATCCAGGTAGACGGTGGCATCGCGACATCCATCAAGAGTTGAGACGTCGAACTTGTCGATGAGGTGGTGCAC
>JANONH010000602.1:0-2450 GCA_031420735.1 Methylibium sp. | reverse complement strand
GAACAGCGGGATCCAGTACACGCCGGTGGATTCCATCGCCACGGTATCGACACCGCAGGCCGCAAGCCAATCGGCGATGGCGTTGAGGTCCACCGTGAAGCTGGGGAACTCGCGCACCGGCTCATCGTCTCGGTCCGGCGGCACGGCCACGAAGTGCGCCGCGCTGCCGATGTCGATGCCGGCGGCATTGGGGTGGGTGATCGTCAGTGCCGCGGCTCGGGATTTGCCCGGCTTGGGGATGACTGCACGTTGCGCAGTCAGCGAGTTTGGCCATGTATCGGTGTTGCCTTTGTGTTCTTGTTTTTGGTGAGGTGGCAACAATTTAGAAATTGCCCGTCGCCTCAGTCATACGGCGACCATGGCGCATTTGCGAGTCGCGGCGAATCATCTCCTCGACCAGAGAGAAGTTGACGTCACACGAGAAGACGAATCGCTCGGCGTGCGCAACCTGCAGCGAGTGAAGTGATCTACATGCTCTGGCCTGTCGGTTAGCGGTGTTCCCAAGCGGATTGAACCACCGGCTCCTAGGCCCGAGGGCGGTGCGGCGACCGAGCGATTTCTGGTACCCCGGCATGAGCGCGGGCGCCGCGCCGCCCTCGGGCCAAGCGCAATCGAGCAGAAGGCGGGCCTCGAACTTCGCCAGTGAAGCCCGCCCCACACGGCGACTTAATCAGAACTTGCTGAAGTCCGGTTTCCTCTTGGCCATGAAGGCCTGCAAGGCTTCGGTCGCGGCCGGTTCGTGCAGCATGCGGGTGAACGTTTCGCCTTCTGCCGCGATGCGCCGGCGCACGGCATCCGCGCGCCCTTCTTTCATGAAGCGCTTGGTCTCGATCAGCGAGCTTTGCGCTTTCTCGGTGAGCTTGCGTGCCTGTGCCTGGGCGTAAAGGTTCACCTCCGAGGGCACGAGGATGCGGTTGATGAGGCCCCATTCCAGCGCCTGCTCGGCACCGAAGGGCTCGCACAGCAGCAGCAGTTCGGCCGCGCGCACGTGGCCCAGGCGTTCGGGCAGCAGCAGGCTCGAGGCCGCTTCCGGGCACAGGCCCAGGTTCACGAAGGGCAGGCTGAAGCGGGCGTTGTCGCCCGCATACACAAGGTCGCAGTGCAGCAGCAGGGTGGTGCCCACGCCGACCGCGGCGCCGCAGACCGCTCCGATGAGCGGCTTGGTAAAACCGCTCAGGGCGTGCAAGAAGCGCCACACCGGCGCGCTGTCGTCGGCCGGCGGGTTGTTCATGAAGTCGCCCAGGTCGTTGCCGGCGCTGAAGATCAGCTCGTGGCCCTGGATCACCACCGCGCGCACGCCGGCGTCTTCGCGCGCCGCTTCCAGCGCCACCGCAAGGGCCGCGTACATGGCCGCGGTGATGGAGTTCTTTTTCTCGAAGCGGTTGAAGGTGAGCGTGAGCACGCCCGCTTCGTTGTGGACGAGGATGTCGGTCATTGCAGCCCCTGGGTGGCGCTAGACGCTGGCCGCGCCGCAAGGCGGGCGTGGGGCGACGAAGAGGTGTGCATGCTCGGGGACATCGGAGATCCTTGTGGTGGGGTGGTGGCGCGGTTCATACCCGCTCGAAGATGGCAGCAGCGCCCTGGCCGGTGCCAACGCACATGGTGACCATGCCGTACTTCAAATTGTGCCTGCGCAGCGCGTGCACCACGGTGGCCGCGCGAATGGCGCCGGTGGCGCCCAGCGGGTGGCCCAGGGCAATGGCGCCGCCCATCGGGTTGAGCTTGCTGCGGTCGAGGTCGAGCGTGCCCAGCACCGCGAGCGCCTGCGCGGCAAAGGCTTCGTTGAGCTCGATCCAGTCGAGCTGGTCCTGGGTGAGCCCGGCCGAGGCGAGTGCTGCCGGTATGGCCTCGATCGGGCCGATGCCCATGATTTCGGGCGGCACGCCCTTGATCGCATAGCTCACGAAGCGCGCCAGCGGCGTGAGGCCAAAGCGCTGGCAGGCGCGCTCCGAGGCGAGGATCAGGCAGCCGGCGCCGTCGCTCGTCTGCGAGCTGTTGCCGGCGGTCACCGAGCCCATGCCGGTGGGCTTGCCCGCCACGTCGCGCGCGGCGGCGAACACCGCGCGCAGCTTGGCCAGGCCTTCGAGGCTGGTGTCCGGGCGCGGGCCTTCGTCGAGCGCCACGCAACGCCGGCTCTCGCGCACGCCGCCGCGGGCGAGGTCGGGGCTGCGCTCCACCACTTCGACCGGCGTGATCTCATCCTCAAACTCGCCCGCGGCTTGCGCCTTCAGGGCCTTTTGGTGCGAGGCGAGCGCAAATTCGTCTTGCGCCTCGCGCGAGACCTTCCACTGCGCGGCCACCTTCTCGGCGGTCAGGCCCATGCCATAGGCGATGCCGATGTGTTCGTCGCGCAAGAAGATTTCGGGGTTGAATGAGGGCGTGTGGCCGCTCATGGGCACCAGGCTCATGCTCTCGGCGCCGGCGGCAACCATGACATCGGCTTCGCCCAC
>JANONH010000601.1:0-4011 GCA_031420735.1 Methylibium sp. | reverse complement strand
TCTCAGTCTTCGAGTTCCATTTGATCCCAGGCCACACCCGCACCGGAGAGCGAGCCACGCGCCTTGACCAGCGATCCGGTCGTGAGCGCAGCAAAGAATGCTGCGCGGCCGATCGGCGCATCCGCGAGGTTCTTGAACTCGTCTTCGACCACGGCGCTGGTGTCGACGACATTGCTCAGGATCGTGAGGCTCGTGGTGCCGGTGACCGGAGCAACGGGGCCCTGCAGGATCACGCGGTTGTTCGCAGCGACCGAGCGTTGCTCCACTTCCAGCGCCACCATCGCATTGGCGCCGTCCGGGCGTCCACGCACGCGCAGGTGGTTGGGCACCCCCAGATCGGCCAGCGACACGACGTTCTTGAACTCGGTCAGCGAATTGACGCGCACGGTCAAACCCGGCAGTCCGGCCAGCGTGAGCGTGCCCTGTGCGACGTTGATGGTCGCCACGTCGCCTTCGAGGCGCACGTTGTCGCGGAACGAGACGGTGGTTGCCGTCAACACCCCGCCACTGAGCGAGCCCTCGACCTCGACCTTCACGCCCACGGCAACGTCGCCCAGTACGCCGCCTTCGAACACCGTGCTCGCGCTGGTCACGACCGGCAGGGTGCCGAGCGTGAAGCCACTCGCAGAGACGGCGCTGACGAAGCCTTCGACTTCGGCCTGCGCAGCGCTGGCAGTGCGCACGCCGCCCGGTTCGACCTTGCTCGCGGTGAGCGTGCCGCAGACCGGGTTGCCGCTGCAGGCGGTGCCCTTGATTTCGACTTGCAGGCCATTCCACGAACCGCCGGGCATGTCGCCGATCATGGCACCGGCGGGGTAGCTCACGGACAGGGTGCCCACCGTCAGCGTGCGAGCCGCCGAATCATGAGTCTTGACGAGGCCCTTGACGGCAAACGGTGGCGTTGCGAGTGTCGTCTTGCGCTCGATGTAGCCTGCGGCGACCACGCCGTCGGCAACGACCAGACCGTGCACCTCGACGTAGTCACCGGCCACCGGCACGATGCCGTTCTCAAAGCGGGTCTGGTTGTCGATACGCACCGTTTGCCCCATCACGAGCATGCGGTTGGCATCGAGCACCTGCTCCACGCGGCCTTTGAGCGCGCTGTCGGCGGTAATGGCCGTGGCAGTGGCGCCGCTGATCGAGCCATCCACGCGCACCACCATGCCCACGCGCAGGTCGCTCTCGAGGCCTGGGTTGTCGTCCACGCGGATGGCGCTGTTCACGGAGTTGAATTCCACACCGTTGACCCACACGCTGCCGAAGTTCGTGATGGTGCCGTAGGACATGCCCGTGGCGGTGCCGCCGCCCGGGCCGGTGCCACCGGTGCCGCCGATGCCGCCTCCTCCTCCGCCGCCACAAGCGGGCAAGGCCATCGCAGTCACCAGCGCGACGAGCGCGCCGAATTTGTCGAATTTCATGTCAAGGCTCCTTATGGAACGGGGGGATCGAGGCGTTCCTCGAAGTAAAAGATGCCCACACCCACGCGCGCGCGGGGCGCGTCTGGAGGAGCATCGACGGGGGACTCGGTGTCGTGCGCTGCCAGCCAGCGGTCGAGCTTTTCGAGCAGGGACTGCGCCTGTGCCGCGCCGAGCTTGCGAAACTCGGGCAGCATGCTCACGGGAATGCCGTCGTACATGACCTTGCGCTGAAAACGCGGGTCGCTGTCGCCGTGTTCGATGTTGTGATCGATCGTCTCGATCAGGTCGGCGACGTCCATGCCAAGGATGGCGATCTTGTCCACCGCGCTACGCGTGGGGACGAAGGCGCGAGCCGCGAGTTCGAGGCCGCCGTCTTCACGAAAATTCACGGCACCCACGCGCAGTAGTTCGTCGAGCACGGCGCGCACCGGCGTGTCGCCGCTGTGCCGTTTCACCAGCTCGGCAAAGCTCGCGCCGCCAGCCTCGGTGTCGAGCACACGGGGTTCGCCCCGCGAGTCGACGAAGTCGGCATCTCGGGTCCAGGCGGTGAGGACGCGCGCTGCGCGGTTGTAGCGCTCGCCTTCGCCAACCTCGGCATCCTGCGGAGCGCTGAGGAGGCGCTGGACCTCCTTGCGGCTCAAGCCGGAAAGGATCGAGGCTCGGGAAATCGACGGTTTCTTTCCTGGAATGCGGAAGTCACGCAAGGCCACGTCGACATAGGCGCGGCGGGCCAGTTGCTCGAAGGCGTGAAACGAGACGTTGTGGCGCAGCAGGACGCGCACCAGGGGCCGCAATAACTGCCCGATGGTGCGGTAAAGCGCTGTGTAAGCCTGTACGTTCATGTCCATAGTTTGGGAAATATATCCCAAATTTTTGCTACGACAACAAACCTTTTTCATTTCTACAGTGGCGGGCACCATTCCTGGTTGCGGCACGCCGAGCGGTCACGAAGCGGTCAAGGCGTGGATGGGCTGGCAGTGGGGCTGCAGCGTCGATCCAGTCATGGAGCGCGTTGCTCCTCACCGCCCGCCCGGATTTTGTCGAGCGCAGAGGCCGGGCATCCCCTACACTGCGGCGCTTCCGAGGAGCGTTGCAACCGTCTGCTGACTCTGCGCAGGCGGCCAGGCTCGGAAACCTTTCCCAAGGTAACGGCGCTCACCCGCAGCTCGTTCGTTGCGCGGTGAGTGTCGAGTCGACCTCCCCCTCGTGCGGCCTGCGGTTCATTTTGCTGAACTGGAGATGTCATGAGCGCCGTTCTGAAGCCGCAAGCCGCAACCCGCCCCGCCACCGACCACGCCATCGCCGACGCTTCGCTCGCCGGCTGGGGCCGCAAGGAAATCCGCATCGCCGAGACCGAAATGCCGGGACTCATGGCGATCCGCAAGGAATTCACCAGCGCGCAACCGCTCAAGGGCGCCCGCGTCACCGGCTCCCTGCACATGACGATCCAGACGGCCGTGTTGGTCGAGACCCTGCAGGCGCTCGGCGCAGAAGTGCGCTGGGCCTCGTGCAATATTTTTTCGACGCAGGACCATGCTGCCGCCGCCTTGGTGGCCCAGGGCACGCCGGTGTTCGCCTACAAGGGCGAGAGCCTGGCCGACTACTGGGACTACACGCACCGCATCTTCGACTTCGGCCCCAAGGGCAGCCAAGGCGAAGGCCCGAACATGATTCTCGACGACGGCGGCGATGCGACGCTGCTCATGCACCTGGGGCAAAAGGCCGAGAAAGACGCTTCCATCCTGGCCAAGCCGTCGAGCGAGGAAGAGACCTGCCTGTTCGCCTCGATCAAGGCCAAGCTCGCCACCGACGCCACCTGGTACACGAGAAAGAGCGCGCAGATCGTCGGCGTGACCGAAGAGACCACCACTGGCGTGCTCCGGCTCAAGGAGATGAGCGCGAAGGGCGAGTTGCTGTTTCGCGCCATCAACGTCAACGACTCCGTCACCAAAAGCAAGTTCGACAACCTCTACGGCTGCCGCGAAAGCCTGGTCGACGCCATCAAGCGCGCCACCGACGTGATGATCGCCGGCAAGGTGGCCGTGGTCGCCGGCTACGGCGACGTCGGCAAGGGCTCGGCGCAGGCGCTGCGCGCGCTCTCGGCGCAGGTGTGGGTGACCGAGATCGACCCCATCAACGCCCTGCAGGCCGCGATGGAAGGCTACAAGGTCGTGACCATGGATGACGCCGCCGACAAGGCCGACATCTTCGTCACCGCCACCGGCAACAAGAACGTGCTCGGCTACGCCCACATGGCGGCCATGAAAGACCAGGCCATCGTCTGCAACATCGGCCACTTCGACAACGAGATCGACGTCGTCTCGCTCGAAAAACTCGAGTGGGAAGAAATCAAGCCGCAGGTCGACCACGTGATCTTCCCCGACGGCAAGCGCATCATCCTGCTGGCCAAGGGGCGCCTGGTGAACCTGGGCTGCGGCACCGGCCACCCGAGCTTCGTGATGTCGAGTTCGTTTGCCAACCAGACCATCGCGCAGATCGAGCTGTTCACCAAACAGGCCGACTACGCCGTCGGGCAGGTCTACGTGCTGCCCAAGCACCTGGACGAAAAGGTGGCGCGCCTGCACCTGAACAA
>JANONH010000600.1:0-4062 GCA_031420735.1 Methylibium sp. | reverse complement strand
CAACTCCTGGATCGGCGAAGTGGCGGGCGTGGACGCCGAGCGCCTGCCCGCCGCACTGGCCGACTACGACTGCCGCAACAACCGCCTGGCCTGGCTCGGCCTGCATGCCGACGCCTTTGCCGAGAGCGTGGCGCGCGCGCGGGCGCGCTGGGGCGCAGGGCGGGTGGCGGTGTTCCTCGGCACCAGCACCTCGGGCATCCTGCAGACCGAGCTCGCCTACCGTCGGCGCAGCCCGGCCAGCGGCGCGATGCCGGCCGATTTTCATTACGCCGAAACGCACAACACCTACTCGCTCGCGCGCTTCGTGCGCCAGGCGCTGGGCCTGGCGGGCCCGGCCTGGGTCGTCTCGACCGCCTGTTCGTCCAGCGCCAAGGTGTTCGGCAGCGCCGAGCGCCTGATCCAAGCGGGGCTCATCGACGCCGCCGTGGTCGGCGGCGTCGACAGCCTCTGCCTCACCACGCTCTACGGCTTTAACGCGCTCGAGCTGCTGTCGCGCGAGCCCTGCCGTCCCTGGTGCGCCACCCGGCGCGGCCTCTCGCTCGGCGAAGCGGCGGCCTTTGCCTTGCTCGAGCGCGAGGCGCCCGCGCCGCGCGCCTTCTTGCTCGGCGTGGGCGAGAGCAGCGACGGCCACCACATGAGCAGCCCCCACCCCCAAGGCGCCGGCGCCGCCGAAGCGATGCGCGGCGCGCTCGCCGCGGCCGGCCTGCAGGCCGGGCAAATCGACTACCTCAACCTGCACGGCACCGCCACGCCGAACAACGACGCCGCCGAAGACCTGGCGGTGCGCGCGGTGTTCGGCACGCACTTGCCCTGCAGCTCGACCAAGGGCGCCACCGGCCACACCCTGGGCGCAGCAGGCGGCCTGGAGGCGGCCATTGCGCTGCTCGCGCTTGAGCACGGCTTCATGCCGGGCGGGCTTAACCGCGTGGTGCCCGACGCCAGCTTGCAGTGCAACTACCTCGGCGCCAACCGCGAGGCGGTGCTGCACGTCGTGGCGAGCAATTCCTTTGGCTTCGGCGGCTCCAACGCCTGCCTCGTGTTCGGGGCCGCGGCATGAAGCGCGAGCCCGGCGCGGGCCGCCTCGTGGTCGGTGTGCGCGGCATCGGCGTGCAGGGCCCGGGCCTGGCCGGCTGGTCGCTTGCGCAGGCCCTGCTGCGCGAGCCGGGTGGCTGGTCGGGCACGCCCACCGTGCTGCCGGTGCCAGCCCGCCTGCCACCCGCCGAGCGGCGCCGCGCCGGCGCGGTGGTGAAGCTCTCGCTGGCCGTGGCCGAACAGGCCTGTGCCGAGGCTGGCATCGACCCGGGGACGCTTGCCACCGTGTTCACCGCTTCGAGCGGTGACTCAGCCAATTGCCACGCCCTGTGCGAGGCGCTGGCCAGCGCCGAGCGGGCCGTCTCACCCACGCGCTTTACAAATTCGGTGCACAACGCGGCGGCCGGTTACTGGCACATCGCCACGGCCTGCCGAGCGCCGTCGACCAGCCTCTGCGCGCACGACGCCAGCTTTGCCGCCGGCTTGCTGGAGGCCGCGTCGCAGTCGGCAGCCCTCGCGCGCCCGGTGCTGCTGGTGGCCGGCGACGTGCCCTACCCCGAGCCGCTGCACGGCGTGCGCCCGCTGCCCGACGCCTTCGGTGTGGCCCTGCTGCTCGACGCCGGCTGCGAAGACCCGGCGCACGGCCTGCTCTCCCTCGGTTTCAGCGCCGGGCCGCTCAGCCGCTGCGAGCCGGCCGCGCTCGACGCCCTGCGCCGCGGTGTGCCGGCCGCGCGCAGCCTGCCGCTGCTGCAGGCCCTGGCGCACGGCAGCAACGCGGTCGTCGTGGTCGAGTACCTCGAAGGCCTCGCAATCGAAGTGCGCGTGCAAGCGGCGGGGGCGCGGCCATGAGCGAGAGCGCGGCAGGTGGCCGCAGCGTGGGCATGAGCGCAAGCAACAGCGCAGGCAGCCGCGGAGGTAGGAAAGTGGATACCGATGTGGATACCGATGTGGACACCGACGTGGGCACCCGCGGGGCCGCCGATGCCGGCACGAACACGGCCGAGTCCGCAGGCACGGCGCCGCGCACGCTCGCGCATGCGGGCATCGCCGAGCGCATACCGCACTGCGGCAGCATGTGCCTGCTCGATCAACTGCACGGCTGGTCGCACCACGACATTCATTGCAGCGCCATCGGCCACACGCGCGCCGACCACCCGCTGCGCACCGCCTCGGGGCTGCTGGCAGTCTGCGCCGTCGAGTACGCCGCCCAGGCGATGGCCCTGCACGGTGCGCTGCTCGCATCGGCTGGGGGCCCGCCGCAGCCAGGCTCGCTGGTCAGCGTGCGCGAGCTGCGGCTTGCGGCCGTGCGGCTCAACACGGTCGCTGGCGCGCTGCACATCCGCGCCCAGCGCCTGGCGGGCGAGGGCGCGGGCGGCCCCGTGAGCTACCGCTTCACGGTGTGCGACGAGCGCGGCGCGCTGCTCGCCGAGGGCCGCGCGCTGGTGTTGCTCGGCCCGCCCGCGCGCGCCGGGCAACTCACCGCCCCGCAGAGCGCCCCATGAAACTCGCCGGCAAGCGCGCCCTCGTCACCGGCGCCAGCGGCGCCATCGGCAGCGCCATCGCGCGGCGCCTGGCGCGAGACGGCGCCTCGCTGCTGCTGCACGCCAACACGCGGCTCGACGAGGCCGAGCGGCTGGCACTGAGCATCCGCGAAGGCGGTGGCCACGCCGAGGCGCTCGCTTTCGACCTCACCGATGCCACGGCCGCGCGCGCCGCCTGCGAACGCCTGCTGGCCCAGGGCGCCGTGCAGATCGTCGTCAACAACGCCGGCGTGCACGACGACGCCGTCTTCCCCGGCATGCGCGCCGAGCAGTGGCACCGCGTGATCGACGTCTCGCTGCACGGCTTCTTCAACGTCACCCAGCCGCTGCTGCTGCCGATGCTGCGCACCCGCTGGGGCCGCATCGTCAACCTCTCGTCGGTGGCCGCACTCATGGGCAACCGCGGCCAAGTCAACTACGCCGCGGCCAAGGGCGCCATCAACAGCGCCACGCGCGCGCTCGCGCTCGAAGTCGCGAGCCGCGGCGTCACGGTCAACGCCATCGCGCCCGGCATCATCGCCTCGCCCATGGCCGACGCCGCCTTCGACGCCGCCACTATTGCCAGGCTCGTGCCCGCCAAGCGCGCCGGCACGGCCGAAGAAGTCGCCGCGCTCGCGGCCTTTCTGGTGAGCGACGAGGCCGGCTACATCAACGGCCAGGTCATCTCCATCAACGGCGCCATGGCCTGAGCGAAGAGCGCCGTGCCGGTGTGCAGCCTCATTTGCGCGCCGATCCGCCCGAGACCGTTCATGGGCTTGCACTTCAAGCCGCTCGCCCGATCCGCTCGCAATCGTCGCAATGCGTGCATCGCTGGCCGAGCCGCCAAGCCGTGGCACGCTCCTGCTCAAGGCTGCCAGCCGGCCCGCTGCGCGTGGATGCGCGTCCATGCAGCGTCCAGCTTGCCGTTCTTGATCTCGCACGCCGCCGCGCGGCGCACGTAGCCGCCGAAGCCGTTGGTGGCGTAGATCGCCAGACTGAGCACGTTCTGCGCATGAACCGCGTCACGGTAGTAGGCGCCCTGTGGGTTGCGCAACAGCGGGCGGCACCACTCGAGGCAGGTGTCGGCAAACGCCTCGAGTTCGGAGCGTTGCGGCGGGAACGGCGGCGGTGGCGCAGGTGCCGGTGCAGGCACCGCTACGGCCGGGGCAGGCTCAGGCCGAGGCGTCAAGCTTGTCGCCTTTGGCGAAGCCGCCGGAGCGACGTTCAGCTTGATCTCGGTGCCGCTGCTGGCCGTGGCAGCGCAAGCGGCTTGCTGGTAGACGGGCTGGCCGTTGACGGTGCAGCGAAACACTTGGCCGAAGCTGCTGGTGGCCGTGAGAAGCAGAAGCGCGAAGGCGAAGGCTGACATTGAGGAGCGACTCCAGGAGTTAAGGCGATCAGCCGGCAGTCGTCTGGACCGCGGTCTTGCAATACGGACAGTTCACCCAGTCCTTTTCAGAGGTGTCGATTGCGCCAGCGCAGAGCCTGTCGCTTCGAGGGCCTTGCGGCC
>JANONH010000599.1:0-1621 GCA_031420735.1 Methylibium sp. | reverse complement strand
GCGACTGGCAATCGGCGCGCCCGTGGGCATGTCGCTTGCCGATACGCCACCAATCCTTCTTTCCACCGGAGCCCCAATGACCGAAGTACGCAAGGGCCATGCGCCCGACATGCTGGACCGCGAGAGTTTCTCCGAGCGCTTTCGCAACAACTTCGTCGACCCCGCCTATCGCGTCGAGAAAGAAGCGCTCGCGCGCATTGAAGTCATTGCCTGGGAAGCCTTTCAGGAGGGGCGAAAGGCGCCTTTTTCGAGCCCAGCCGGCGAAGGCTACGCCGACCCGCAGTACGAACTTTCGGACGAATGGCGCGCCAACAGCGAACGGCTCAAGGCGCTGCAGCAGTCCTGGAATGCTGCATCGACGCCCTCCCGCGTGCTCGTGGTGTGCGGCTCCGACCGCAATGACGGCACCTGCCCCGGCGAGATGTCCAAGAGCTTTCGTCTGGCCCGGCTTGCCGAGGCGACGCTGCAAGACGCGGGCATGGCGGTGGACCTGCTCGACCTGAGCCTGCTTTCGTCGGAGTACGGCCGGCGCATCCACCCGTGCAAGGGCTGCGTCTCCACGGCCATGCCGCTGTGCCACTGGCCCTGCAGTTGCTACCCCAACCATTCGCTCAACCAGACCAACGACTGGATGGCCGAGATCTACGAGCGCTGGGTGCAGGCGCACGCGGTGATCATCGCCACGCCGGTCTATTGGTACCAGAGCCCGAGCGTGCTCAAGCTGATGATCGACCGGCTGGTCTGCGCCGATGGCGGCAACCCCGACCCGACCAGCACCCATGGCAAGGACGCCGCAAAGGCCAAAGAGGTGGAACTGGCGGGGTGGTCCTACCCCAAGCACCTGGCCGGGCGCGCCTACGGCCTGATCGTGCATGGCGACGTGGCCGGCATCGAAGGCACGCGCCGCGCGCTCTCCGATTGGCTCGACTGGATCGGCCTCATCGACGCCGGCTTCCAGGCGCGCCTGGATCGCTACATCGGCTACTACGAACCCTATGCGACCAGCCACGACACGCTGGACGCCGACCTTGCGGTACAGGAAGAGGCGCGCAATGTCGCGCGTGCAGTGGCGCACACGGTGGGCGAACTGCGCGCCGGGCGCTTGCAGGCGGTGCAGGCGCACACGCAGGCGCCGCGCACCAAGTGACACCAAGTGAGCGGCGCATCGAGGCCCGCGAACAAGCCCGGTGCCGGCGACGCGGCGTTGTCGAGATGCGCGGGAACTTGGCGCGATCGATACGCGCTTTAACGCTGCAGTGTGCGCGGTGACCTGGCGCCGTCAGTACATCATCCGTCCGTCGCCGAGCAGGTGCGAATGACAGTCGGACGAGGTGTTGTCGCAACCCTTCACAAAGGCTTCCATCACCTCTTTTTTCCAGCCGTTCCACCAGTCGCCGTGGGCCGAATAACCACCCGGTTGGCGCAGGTCGTACAAGTCCGACGACAGGCGCCAAAAGGTCGGCTGGTTCGGTTCGGCAACGGCATAGACGATGTTGAAGGTGATCTCGGGCAGGGGCACGGGGTGCGAGCGCGGGCAGCCACGGCCGTTAACGGGATAGGCCATGTGGCTCTTGTGATCCGGGCTGTCGAGGTTCTTGCCGTCCCAGCATTGCGGGAAGAA
>JANONH010000598.1:0-5433 GCA_031420735.1 Methylibium sp. | reverse complement strand
CCTTTGGCCTCTTTGTCCATGCGGCCGCGCCAGCCATTGACGTTCTGGCCGAGCAGCGTCACTTCCTTGACGCCCTGGTCGGCCAGGCCCGCCACTTCGACCAGCACGTCGTCGAGCGGCCTGGAGACCTCTTCGCCGCGGGTGTAGGGCACCACGCAGTAGGAGCAATACTTGGAGCAGCCCTCCATGATGGAGACGAAGGCGCTCGCGCCTTCGGTGCGCGCCGGCGGCAGGTGGTCGAACTTCTCGATCTCCGGAAATCGAATGTCCACCTGCGGCCGGTTTTCGGCGTCGCGCCGCGCCAGCATTTGCGGCAGGCGGTGCAGGGTCTGCGGCCCGAACACCAGGTCCACGTAGGGCGCGCGCGCAATGATTGCGGCCCCTTCCTGGCTGGCCACGCAGCCGCCCACGCCGATCTTCACGCCCTTGGCCTTGAGGTGCTTCACACGGCCGAGATCGCTGAACACCTTTTCCTGCGCCTTCTCGCGCACCGAGCAGGTGTTGAACAAGATCAGGTCGGCCGCCTCGACGTCGTTCGTCGGCTCGTAGCCTTCGGCTTCGCGCAGCACGTCGACCATCTTGCCGGAGTCGTATTCGTTCATCTGGCAGCCAAAGGTCTTGATGAAGACCTTCTTGGCGCCGCTGGGTGCGCGCCCGCTCACGGCTTGGTCCAGGTTTGCGCGACCGGGTCGAAGGTGAAGCGCGTCGCTTCGGCATCGCTCTTGGGCCAGAAGCGATCGGTTTCGTCGGCGCGCAGCAACCACACGTCTTTCACGAGGCCGAGCGTGTCGAGCGTGTAGTGCGCGGTGTGGCGCTGGCCAGCGATCGCGCCCGACATGACGATCATGTTGTCGGGCCCGCGCACGCGCGCGCCGGGTGCGAGCCGGCCGGGCCGGCCATTGACCAGCACCTCCGGCGGCATGCCGACGGTGAGCTCGCCGCGCAAGGCGTTTTGGGGGAAGTTGCGCTGCACTTGGGCAGCGGCGTAGCTCGGGGCACACAGGGCGAGCGCCAGCAGGGCACAGCGGTACATGGTGTTGATCCAGTGGCTGCAGAGGGAAGCGAAATTGTAGCGAGAGGCTCCACTTGCGCGTGCCCGCGCGAGGTCAAGGCCTGCGTCCCGCGCAAGTCGCGGTTCGAGAGCTGCACCCGCGCCGCCGCACGCAGCCGCGCCGCAGGCGACACGCGACACGCCGTTCTGATTCCCTCAGAGGGTGTGAATTAATCCGGCGTGTCCGAGCGGGGCGCGGGGTTGCGCCCAATCAAGGCGCAAAGCACAGCCGCAGCTCGGCTACGGCGAGCATTTGCAACGCCGAGTGGGCGCGATCTGGCGACACGAGCGGGCATGACGGATTGGTTCACACCCTCTCAAATCGCGCCGACTTGCCGCAAGGCCGCCACCGCAGCGGGCGCGACCCCCCACTCGAGCAGGATCGCTTCACTGTGCGCACCGGCCTGCGCTGGCGGCGTGGGGTGCGCCGCGGGGGTGCGGCTAAAGCGCGGCGCTGGCGCCGGCTGCATGACGCCTTGCACTTCGACGAAGGCCGCGCGTTCTGCATTCTGCGGGTGGCGCGGCGCTTCGTCCCAGTCGAGCACCGGGGCGAAGCAGGCGTCGCTGCCTTCGAGCACGTCGCACCACGCGTCGCGCGTGCGCTCGGCGAACACGCCCGCCAGCCGCTCGCGCCGCGCCGGCCAGGCCGCACGGTCGAGTTGCGGTTCGAACTCGGCGGCATCGAGCGAAAGGCGCCGCAGCAATTCGGCATAGAACTGCGGCTCGATTGCGGCCACCGCGACGTATTTGCCGTCGGCGCAGGCGTAGCAGGCATAAAAGGGCGCGCCGCCGTCGAGCAAGTTGTCGCCGCGCGCGCCGTCCCACAGGCCCGCCGCATGCAGCCCGTAGAACATGGACGACAGCAAGGCCGCGCCGTCGGTCATGGCGGCGTCGACCACCTGGCCGCGGCCGCTCTGGCCGGTTTCGTGCAGCGCGCACATGAGGCCGAAAGCCAGCAGCATGGCGCCGCCACCGTAGTCGCCGACGTAGTTGAGCGGCGGCGGTGGCACCTGCCCGGCGCGGCCGATGGCCTGCAGCGCACCGGAGACGGCGATGTAGTTGAGGTCGTGCCCGGCGGCGTGGGCGAGCGGCCCGTGCTGCCCCCAGCCGGTCATGCGGCCATAGACGAGGCGTGGATTGCGCGCCAGGCACAACGCCGGGGCCAGGCCCAGACGCTCCATCACGCCGGGGCGAAAGCCCTCGATCAGGGCATCGGCTCGCTCCACCAAACAGAGCACGGCCTCGGTCGCGCCGGGCCGGCGCAGGTCGATGGCCAGCGAGCGGCGCCCGCGTGCGGCGACGTCGAAACGCGGCGCCAGGCCGAGCGCACCGATGGCGCCGAGCCGGTCGATGCGGATCACCTCCGCACCCTGGTCGGCCAGCAGCATGGCGCAAAACGGCGCTGGCCCGAGCCCGACCATCTCGATCACCTTCAAGCCCGCGAGCGGCCCGGTCATGTCGGCTCCTTCGCGGTGGCTCACTCGGTGGCAAACAGGGGCGGGGGCCGCAGCAACTGCGGCACGGCAGCGCTCAGCCGGGCGGCGCGATCACGCGGTAGCCGGCGGCTTCGAGGAGTTCGCGGGCGCGCTGCAGTTCGCCCGCGTGCGTGGTGCGGTCGCGACGCGCGGCGTACTGCTGCGACACATGGGTCAACATGACGCGCACTTCCTGCTGAATCGCATTGGGCAGGCCGCGACGATCGCCGCGACGATCGACCAGCAGGGCTTCGAGCGCCGCGGCGGCCTCGGGCGGGCTCGGCCACACCGAGGCCAGAAAGTTGGAAAGTCGCGGAAACTGCAGCGAAAGCTGCTGCGGCCGCACCGCGGAGGGAAGCTGCATCAGCCATTTGACGGTCTCGCCGGTGAGCGCGCGATCGGAAATTTGCGAGGCGCGGCGGCGCTGCGACCAAAAACTCGGGTCGAGGCGGACCCGGGAGGAGATGCCCGCGGGCATTTCGTCGAGCGCCAGTCGGGCCTCGCCGATGTCGGTGAGCTCGAAATCCAGACTGCCGAGATCGCGTGCTGGCTGAGGTGGTTTGGGTTCGGTCATGGCGCTTTCGTCTGAAATGGAAGCCGAAACGACGGGCCGCCGGTCGCCCGCATTTCGTGAGGAATTGTGAATCCTTTGCTTCGCATCCAGTGTGCGAGTTTTCTCGCGCGAACGCCAGCGCCGCGCGCACCCCCGAACGGTGGGGGTGACCCAAGCAGCGTCTCTGCCGCACTGCCCCGCGTCAGCGCCGGCCGCCGCGGGTGCTTTCGGTGCTGTTGCGCGCTCTTTGGCTCCTCAGTTCGACGAGCTCGCACAGCATCGTCGAAGCTTCCCAGCCGGCCGGGTCGCTGCAACGCGCATCGAGCGCAGCGGGTTCGCTCTCGGGCAGGCTGTTCGAGAGCGGCACCGACAAAATCAGCGTGGTGCCTCGCTCGCCGCTCGTGATGTCGACCCAGCCGCCGCCCAGGCGGGCGCGCTCGTGCAGTCCCAAAATGCCGAACGATGCGGGTTTGACGAGATCGTCGCGACGAAAGCCGCGCCCGTTGTCGCTAATTTCCAGCGAGAGCGTACCGCCCGCGAGACTGAGGTCCACGCTCACCGAGGTGGCCATGGCGTGCTTGCACACGTTCGTCAAAGCCTCCTGCGCGGTGCGAAACACAGTCAGCGGCAGGCCATTGGGTAGCTGCAGCGCGGCGTCGCGGCAGCGAAAGCTGCACTCGATGCCGGTGCGGCGCTCGAAGCGGCTCGTCATCCATTGCAGCGCGGCGATCAGGCCCTGTTCGAGGATCGCCGGGCGCAGCCCGTGCGAAACCCTGCGGCTTGCTTCGAGCGCGAGGTCGATGGTCTCGCTGGCCAGGGTCACGCGCTCGCGCAGCGCGTGCGACGCGTCGTGCCGCTCGATCCAGGCGAGGTCGAACTTCAGCGAGGTCAGCGCGCCGCCGATTTCGTCGTGGATTTCGCGTGCGATGGACGCATGGCTGTGGTCGATCTGCGCCTGCAGGTGCAGCCCCAGGTCGACGATCTGCTGCGGCGAGGGCTTGGGCGAATCGCTGTCGCCGGCGCGCGACCGGCGCGAGGGGCGCGCGAGCGCCGCGTCGATCGCTTCGCGCAGGCCCTCGAGCCGCGCCATGGGCACGTAGTCGGAGGCGCCGCCGCGGATGGCCGCGACGATGCTGGTGGAGTCGGTGTCGTGCGAGACGACGATGAAGGGCAGGCGCGTCGCGCCGCGCCGGATGATGTTGAGCACGTCGAGCGCATCCAGGCCCTGCCAGTCCGAGGCGCACAGGATGACGTTGACGCCCTCGTCGAGCGTCTGCATCAGCTCTTGCTCGCTTCGCACGTGCGCATTGGCCGGCTGCAGGCCCTGGTGCAGCAGGGCCGCATCGACGCGCGTCTTGTCGGCGCCGACGTCGGTGAGGAACACAACGCGGCGCGTATCGTTTGCAACTGGGAATCTCATTGTCAAAGTATGGGCGTGCACTCGCGTTGCGGCGTGTAGGACGACGCGCTATTCGCCGAAAACGTCTCAACCGCGGCGACTACGACGAGTGCGGCGATCGTGGCCGAGGGGCCCTATGTCGCTAGCATCGACTTCCGACATGAAAGAAGGAGCCCACGTGTCCGTCAAAGTCATTCTCTGCGACGACCATGCTCTCACCCGCCGCGGCATTCGCGACACCCTGTGCGACACGCCCGACCTGAGCGTGGTCGGCGAAGCCGCCAACTACGGCGAGTTGCGCTTGCTGCTGCGCACTTGCCCGGCCGACGTGCTGGTGCTCGACATCAACATGCCCGGGCGCAGCGGCCTGGACGTGTTGCAGGCGCTGCAGAGCGAGAAGTCGCCGATCCGCGTGCTGGTGGCCAGCATGTACCCCGACGAGCAATACGCCATCCGCAGCCTGCGTGCCGGCGCCTACGGCTACGTGAGCAAGGGCGGCGACCCGGCGTTGTTTGTCACGGCGGTGCGCACGGTGGCCAAGGGGCGCAAATTCGTGACCCCCAAGATCGCACAAATGCTCGTCGAGAACCTCTCCGAGCCGAACAACGAAGAGCCCCACGAGCGCTTGTCCGACCGCGAGATGGAAACCCTCGTCATGATGGCGTCGGGCAAGCGCCTGGCCGACATCGCCGAGGCGCTGCACCTCTCGCCCAAGACCGTGAGCGTCTACCGCGCCCGGGTGCTCGAAAAACTCGAGATCAACCACAACTCCGAGCTCATCGCCTACGCGCTGCGCCACGAGCTGCTGCCGACGGCTTACAGCGCGTCGGCGCTTAGCACCAGTTCGAGAACATGCGCTCGAGCGCCATCGTGAACGGCGCCTGCAGCAGCGGCAAGGCGACCAAAAGGCCGAGCAGTCCGGTCGCCAGGCGTCGTGCCTGAGCGCAGCCGACTG
>JANONH010000597.1:0-4128 GCA_031420735.1 Methylibium sp. | reverse complement strand
GCTTCGCATGAAACTCGCTGCGGACCGCTGCCCAGACTTCGAACACACCATCCCGGCGTTCACCTGGCACACCCAAATTCCCGACACACGGCCCGACGCAACGCTCCGGTAGGGCCGGGCCGCCAGCCCGTGTCGAGCATTCGACCGTGCTGGCCCGGGCCGTGCTTAGAAGACCCACAGGCGCAGCAGCCGGCACTGTTTACTGCTCGCCTCTACATACGGCCCTTTTTACAACACCGCCCCGCCCGCTGCGTGAGCGGCAAACAGGAAGATGCGTGCCATCCAGCGCGCTGTCGGCATGACACACTGACTGTCCGACAATCGCTCGACCGCTTGGCGGCCTGCACTGAACGAGTGGCGGCAAGATGGCGGCACGCTGGCGTGGCACGCTCGCACCGCCGCTCCGCCGCTCCGCCGCTCCGCCGCTCCGCCGCTCCGCGAGACCATCCGCCAGCCTGCCCCATGTTCGACTTCGCCCGATGCTGATGACGTCTCCTTCCTCGCTGCAGACCGCTCGCCTGGGCGGCGTGGCCGTGCATGCGCCGGGGCGTTTGCACCTGGGTTTCCTCGACCCCAGCGCCTCCTTGGGGCGGCGCTGGGGCAGTCTCGGACTGGTCATCGAAGGCCTCGAGACGGTGGTCGAGTTGCGCGCTGCGGCCACGGCGGGCGCGAGCGCCGGGCAAGACGTCGCCCCGGCGGAGTTGGAGCGCGCGCTCGCGCACCTGGCCACGCTACAGCGCATTTACGGGCGCAGCGCGCCGCTGCATCTGCACTTGGCGCGTGTGCTGCCGCCTCACGCAGGCTTTGGCTCGGGCACCCAGCTCGCGCTCGCCGTCGGGCGCGCCTTCGCCACCTTGCACGGCCTGGAGCTTGCGACAGCCGAACTGGCGCGCTGCCTCGGCCGCGGGCTGCGCTCGGGCGTCGGCGTTGCGGGCTTCGACCAGGGCGGCCTGCTACTCGACGGTGGCCCGGGCGAGCACGGCCACCCCGCGCCACTGCTCGCGCGCCTGGAATTGCCACGCGCCTGGCGCGTGCTGCTCGTTCAAGACCCGAGCCAGCGCGGCCTCTCTGGCGCCGCCGAAAAAAGCGCGCTGGCCGACTTGCCGCCATTCGCCCGCAGCGACGCCGCGGCGGTGTGCCACGAGGTGCTCATGCGCGTGCTGCCTGGCGCAGCCGAAGGCGACTTCACCAGCTTCGCTGCGGGCCTGATCGAAATGCAGCGCCTGGTCGGCGGCCATTTCGCGCCAGTTCAAGGCGGAAGGCTCTACGCCAGCGAGCCGGTGGAGCGCCTGTGCAACTGGATCGCACGGCAGGGGCCGGCCGCCTGCGGCCAAAGCTCCTGGGGCCCGACCGGCTTCGCAATCTTGCCCTCGCAGAGCGAGGCCGAGCGCCTGCTGGCGGCCGCCGGTGCGGCGGGCGTCGTGGCCGCTCGACTGCACACCGACATCGTCGCGGCGCGCCCCTGCGGCGCGCGCACACGGTCGTTCGGACCGTCACTCTCCTGAAACGCTGGCTCAACGGAAAAAACCTCCCTATGGAACGCCCTTACATCCTCCACATGTTCACACCGGGCAAGCAAATGAGCCCGTTCGACATCAACATGGCGGCCGACGCCGGCTACACCCTGCTGCCCACCTACAGCGAGGTCTCGCTCGACAACGTGGTGGGCCTCACGCAAGACGTCATCTTCTCGCGCGGGCCCAAGGGTGTGGCGCGCACCGGCATCTTCATCGGCGGGCGCGACGTGCTGCTCGCCGCCGACATGCTCGAAGCGGCACAGAAGGCGATGGTCAAGCCCTTCGTGGTGTCGGTCATGGCCGACCCGAGCGGCTCCTACACCACGGCGGCGGCCATGGTCGCCTGCGTCGAAGCGCAGTTGCGCAAGGTCCACGCCACCGGCCTGGAAGGCAAGCGCGTGGTCATCCTCGGCGGCACCGGCACCGTCGGGCGCATCGCTGGCGTGCTGGCGCAGCGCCTGGGCGCCGACGTGCGGCTCTCGAGCCGCAAGGGCAAAGCGGCCGCAGAGCAAAGCGCTGCCGAAACCAATGCGCGCTTTGGCAGTGCCACGAGCGGCGTCTCCGGCGATGGCGTTGCGGCCGTGCGCGACTCGATCGCCGAAGCCGAGGTGGTGCTTGCCGCAGCCGCAGCCGGCGTGCAGGTGTTGAGCGCGGCCGACCTCGGCGTGGCCTCCAAGCTGCTGGTGGCGGCCGACGTGAACGCCGTGCCGCCCGAAGGCATTGCGGGCGTGGGCGTCATGGACAGCGGCAAGCTCCTGCAGGGCAAGGCGGTGGGCATCGGTGCGCTCGCCATCGGCGACGTGAAATACCAGACCCAGCACCGCCTGCTGGTGCGCATGCAAAAGTCCGACAAGCCGGTCTATTTGAGCTTTGCCGAAGCACTCGAAGTGGCGCGCGAAGTGCTTGCCGCAAAAGCCGCTTGATGTGCGCGGCGGCGCCCAGGTGCGGCGTGTGCTGCGGGTCGGTGCGGCGTCTGCCAGGGCATGGTGCAGTGCGTACTGCGGCCCGGTGCAGCGCGAGTGCGGCAGGCCGGTGCAGCGTGTGCCACAGGCCGCCTGGGCCATGACGCCGCCTGCGCCCTGGCGCGCGCACCTCGCGCAGCTCGCGCGGTTCCCGCGGTTCGCGCGGCTCGCGCAGCTCGCGACCTTGGAGTAAGCGCGTGCCAGGCGACCCGCCACCCAAGCCGACCCTGGTGGTCGCCGCGCGCTCGGCGCGGCTGCTGGCCGAGGCCGCGTCGCGCGACGGCTTCGAGACCATCGCGCTCGACTGCTTTGGCGACCTCGACACCCTGCGCGCCGTGCGCCAGTGGCTGCCCATCGGAGGCGAGGGCACGGCGCAGACCGGGCGCCTCGATGCCGCGCGCACGCTGGCCGCGCTCGAGCGGGTGGCACGCGAGCCGGGCGTGGTCGGCTGGGTGGCCGGCAGCGACTTCGAATGCGACTTGGCCCTGCTCGAACAGGGTGCCGCGCGCTTGCCGCTCATCGGCACCGCCCCGGCAGCGGTGCGCCGCGTGCGCGACCCGCGCCAGTTCTTCGCGGCGCTTGCAGCCGCCGGACTGGCCGGCCCAGAGACACGCCACAGCGCGCCGCAAGACGCACGCGGCTGGCTGCGCAAGCTCGCCAACGGCAGCGGCGGCTGGCACATCCGCCGCGCCGACGAAGAAGGCTCTTTCGGCGCACCCGAGGCCGCTCCCGCCGCTCCCAAGGCGGCGTCGGGCAAGCCGGGCGCAGCCCTCGCGGCCTACTTTCAACGCGAGCTGGCCGGCGTGCCCATGTCGGCGCTGTTCTTGGCCAACGGCAGCAAGGCACGCCTCGTGGGCTGCCAAGAGCTCATCGTGCGGCCCTATGGCGCACACCCTTTCGTATACCGCGGCGCCATCGGGCCGCTGGCGATGGGCTGCGGCCCGATGACGGCGCTGCTGGGCCTGCTCGACTCCCTTAGCGCCAGCTTCGAGCTGCGCGGCCTGTGCAGCCTCGATTTCATCCTCGCCGACGAGCGGCTTTGGCCGCTCGAGATCAACCCACGCCCTTCGGCCAGCATGGCGCTCTACGGCGAACTGCCGCTGATGCGCGCGCACGTCGAGGCCTGCCTCAGAGGCGTGCTGACGCGCTTTGCCAGCACCACCGAAGCGGGCGCACACGGCATGCACGGCAGCGAGACCGTGTTCGCGCGCCGCGCCTTCGTGCTGAGCGCAGCGCAGTCACAGGCGCTGGCCGCGCGCAGCGACTGCCACGACCTGCCCGCTGCGGGCAGCCGCTTCGGGCCGGGCGAGCCGGTGTGCAGCGTGCACGCGAGCGGCCAAGATGCGCCCACCGTGCGCCGCCTGCTGGCCGAGAAACGCCAGGCCTTGCGCCAGAGCCTGGGCGCGCAGTAATTAAGCAAACTCTCGAAGAAAGACCAAGCCCATGAGTGAAACCCTTCCGGCCGCATCGACACCCACTACGGCCTCTGCGACCAATGCGACCACTACGGCCACCGCGGCCTCTGCGACCCATGCGGCGCCGGCCGACGCGCAGAAGCCATCTCCAGCCTTCGGCAACAGCACCCTCAGCGTCAATGCCGGCGTGCAGCCACTCGTCGCGCGCTTGCTGGCCCAGGCCGCGCGGCTGCG
>JANONH010000596.1:0-3236 GCA_031420735.1 Methylibium sp. | reverse complement strand
GCGGCCTTCGGGTCGACCTGGTTGTGGTACGTGACCCAGGAGCCGAGCGAGAGGGCACTGAGCTTGAGGCCGGTATGGCCCAGGCGGCGGTAGAGCATGGTGTCGGTCGTCGAGTCGGTGGCGAAGGAGCGACCCTAACCGATGCGCTGCGGGCGCTGCGGTGGTTTGGTTCGTTTCGTTTCTCGGCATCGCTGCGCTGTTCGCGCCGATGCTGGCCGCGACGGTGCGCTGACAGGCGGCTCGCATTCGATTGAACGAGTGGCGCGTCGGCTATCGGCTCGCTCAGAAACTCCGAATCGAGCGGTTTGAAGGTCAACAAACAAATGCTGACCCATCGGCGATTGAGCAAGCAATCGAGGGTGCTGAGGCATGCCCAATGCAGAGAACAGCGCCGGCTACAGTGGCGGCATGGCGCATGCCGAGCATCACTACGTCCCCGCCTTCCTGCTGCGGCAGTGGGAGACTGGGGCCGACATGAAGCTGACGTCCTTCCGCTGGTCCCGTGGGAAGGTCGCTGCGAGCCGCTTCAAAGCAAAGAGTGTGGCGAAGGAGAGGCACCTCTACTCGATGCAGCGTTCGCAGGTCGAGCCAGATGTCCAGGTCGAGAAGGAGTTCTTCAGTCATCACGTGGACAACCCGGCAGCAGTCGTGCATGCCAAGATGCTCGCAAGCGGAGTAAGCGGCCTATCGCCCGAGGACAAGCAGGTCTGGTCGCCGTTTCTCATCTCGCTGATGTTGCGCGGCCCCAAGATGATTCAGCACATTCGCAGACGAGGGCGCGAAATCCTGAGCGCTGGGCTAGACCGGTCGCCCAAGGAGTACCTTGCAGCTCGTGGGGATGACCCGGCGCCTACGCTGCGAAATTGGGTGGAGACGAACCAACCCGACACGCTTGACGACTTGGGCGTAATGACGCTGCCGCACCTAACCTTTTCCGAGAATCTGAACCTTGCAGTCCTGAACGTCACCTGGGGTATTCGATCCGTACACCCAGCAAAGTACAACCTACTCATCGGCGATAGGCCGCTCATCCTTGCAGGCACCTTCGAGACCAGGTTTCTTCTCGCACTGCCTATCTCGCCGACGAAGCTGTTCTTCGCTTTCAACGACGAGAGGACCTTTGCTAACGTCAGGGCATACGAACAAGATGCTTTCGTGAAGGCGACGAACACGAGCACGGTAGCGGCAGCGGAGAGCTACGTCTACGCAACGGATGCTGTGCAACAGCCCTTCGTTCAGAAACTCCTGCGGAAGCCGAGAGACTAGCGCCTGTCCGTCTTTCGTCGCGGGCTACCCAGCAGTGATTGACGCGGAGAATGCGCGTCAGCTGTCCGAGAAACAACTGACGAAGGGAGCGACGCAATGAATGCCGACGACTGGCTGAGCCTGCTGCCACTGCTCATGGTGGTGCTCATCGGTGCGGCCATCTGGATGAAGGTGCGTCGGGACGCGCGCAGCGCACCGGCGCCTATTGCCATCCCAGGTGGCGCTGCAGAGCCTGAATACAAAGGCCCACTTGCCTTCTTTCGTAAGCATTACAACGGCGACTATTCGCTGGGGCGCTCGTATTGGCTCAACACCTTTCTGATCTCGCTGTTTGCGCCGATTTTCGGCTTGATGCTGCTGCCCTGGCTCGGCGAAAACTTCCCGGCTCGGTATGGCTCCAGTGGCTTTCTGTTTATCACGTCCTTTGGCATCCTCGCCTGGTTCTGGGCTGTTGCCGGAACCTGGGCTTCGGCGAACAAACACGTCATGCGCGGCGGTGCGTCGGGCTGGGCAGCGGCAGCGAAGTTCATGATCGTGATGGGCGTCTTCAAGACCTTCGGCGATGTTGGCAACCTGATGCCTGCTCTCCGGGAGCACACGCGGGTGGCTCTTGGCGCTCAGCTTGGTCCGAATACGACGCTTGAGGTGCGTGCAGACGGTCGGTCCATTCTTCTATCGGGCGGCATCAACGATGGCACCGCCGAACAGCTCGAGAAGGCGCTGCAGATGACGCCAGCCGTCACGACGATTGTGCTCTCGTCGACAGGCGGCTGGATTCGAGAAGGCCAGATGCTGGCGGACGTCATTCGCAAGCGCCAGCTCAAGACGTATGTCGAGGGGTATTGCGCCTCCGCCTGCACCATTGCGCTCCTGGCGGGCAATGAACGCGCTGCCGCGCCCGGTGCAAAGATCGGATTTCACGCGAGCCGCAGCGTGGGCAGTCTAGCCGATACGGCAACACCTGAAGAGACTGCGCAGCTGCTTGCGGTCTATCGCAGTGCCGGTATTCCTGAGGCGTTTGTTCTTCAAGTGGCGGCCACGCCCCATGCGCAGATGTGGCATCCGACGCACGAGGAAATGCTCAGTGCAGGTGTGCTCACGCGTCGAAGCATGGGTGGTGAGACCGCCGCAATGGCCACCGCGATGAGATCCAAGGAGTCCCTTGCCGCCGAGTTCAAGAAGGTCGATGTGTTCGCTGCGCTCGCTGAGCGCTCGCCGACGGACTTCGATCGAGTGACCGAGGCTGCGTGGCAGAAGGTTCAGCAGGGCGCCACCGATGCCGAGGTGACAACAGCCGCACGTGCGCAGTTGACCGAAGCCCTGCCGCGCTTTCTGCGACTCGCCACGGACGATACGCTGGTCGCTTACCAAGCCCTGATGCAGGAGCAGTTGGAGGCTCTGCGCAAGCTAGACGTGAACGCGTGCGTGGAGATGGCCTTCCCCTCCGGACAGCCAATGAGTGTGGTCGGCAATCTGCCACCAGAGCTCATTCAGCGCGAGATGAAGTTGATGGCCGTGCTTCTTCGCGAGGCCGACCCTAAACGAGCCCTCAAGCCGAGTCAGCAAGCAATGGAGCGAGTAGCGAAGCGAGCAGCCGAAGGCATGACGCAGGAGCAGATTGAAGCGTTCTCGGACGCAGAGGCACGTCGTCGCGATCCCCGGATTGCCTGCGCTTCGGCGATCGCGTTCTTCGGAGGTCTGAACGGCATTCCAGTGGCGGAGAGAGGACGCGCTCTGCGCGTTCTTTATTCAAGCAACTGAGGCGTCGGAGCTGTCGGCGATCCGCCGCCATGCCACGTACTCCAACGGCAGCTTTGCGGCTGGCAATTGCGGACGTCCAACGACGGGTTGGGGTCGTGTGCCGCCCACCACACGGTCGCAGCGAACAGCCGGTCCAGGCAAGATTGCTGAAGTTCAGCCAGCCCCGGTCGACCGCACCGTTGAAGCCGCCAGCCACCCGCCACTCTCGT
>JANONH010000595.1:0-12437 GCA_031420735.1 Methylibium sp. | reverse complement strand
TGCCTCGCTCGGCGTGGCGAGTCTGCTTCTGGGCACGGCCCTCACCGTGCAGATCGCCGTGCAGTTTCGCGACGCGCTGGCAGCCAGGTGGGTGGTCGCACGCCCGGCAATCGAGCTGCTGTGCGACGTCATGGCTTGCCGCGTCGAGTCTTTGCGCCGGCTCGGCTCGCTCAGCGTCGAAGCGAGCGAGCTCACGCGGCTCGAGAGCGCCGAAGCCTATCGGCTGAACCTGTCGCTGCGCAACCGCGGCGACGTGAGCGTCACCCTGCCCTGGGTCGACCTGAGCCTGACGGACGCCTCGGGTTCGCTCATCGCCCGCCGGGCGCTGGCACCCAGCGACTTCCGCAGCGTCGGAGGCGCTGGCGCAGCGATGGCCGCCGGCTCAGTGCTTGCGGGCGCAAGCGAGCTGCAGTTGCAAGCGGTGCTGGCCACGCGCGGCGTGCCGAGCGCGGGCTACACAGTCGAATTGTTCTACCCTTGAGCGGGCCCGGGGCCCGCTTTTCCTTGACTTTGGAGTTGCCATGCCGGCCTTGATCTGCGGTTCGCTCGCGTTCGACACCATCACCACCTTTGCGGGCCGTTTCGCGCAGCAGATTCTTCCCGAGCAACTGCACATCCTCAACGTCTCCTTTCTGGTGCCTACGCTCAAGCGCGAATTCGGCGGCTGCGCGGGCAACATCGCCTACACGCTGCAGCAGCTTGGCGGTGCGCCCGTCGTCATGGCCACACTCGGTGCGGATGGCGAGAGCTACCTGCAGAGGCTGCGCAGTTGGGGCATCGAGACCGCGCTGGTGCGGCGCATCGAGGACAGCTACACGGCGCAGGCCATCATCATCACCGACCAGGACAACAACCAGATCACGGCCTTTCACCCGGGGGCCATGCAGTTTGCGCACTCGACCCAAATCGAGCCGCGCCCGGACATCGCCCTGGCCATCCTGGCCCCGGACGGGCGCGAGGCCATGATCGAACATGCGGCCCAGCTTGCGCAGGCCGGCATTCCTTTCGTCTTCGACCCCGGCCAGGGCCTGCCGATGTTCGACGGCGCCGAACTCGAACGCTTCATCGGCCAGGCCACCTGGCTGGCGGTGAACGATTACGAGGGGCGCATGTTGTGCGATCGCACGGGCATGAGCCTCGAGCAACTCTCTTGCTCCCACCTGCGCGGCGTGGTCGTGACACTCGGGGCCGAGGGCTGCGACGTGTGGGAGCAAGGGCGCAGGGCGCGGGTGCCCGGCGTGAAAGCCGCCGCCATTGTCGACCCCACGGGCTGCGGCGACGCGTTTCGCGCCGCCTTGCTGTACGGGCTCGAGCGAGGCTGGACCTTGTCGCGATGCGCCGCCCTCGGCAACCGCCTGGGCGCAATCAAGATCGCGAGCGCAGGGCCACAAAACCACGTGATCGAGCGCGCCAGTGTGGGGCTCGATTGACGTAAGACAGGTTAAGCCCACTCCCCCGTGGACGATTCGAGATACGAGCGCCTGCTCCCATTTGATTCGCAGTGCTTGGGTCCCGTGATCGGCATAGGGTGCACCCCATGAAGGCTGCGCCCATGCTGGGCGCAGACGAAAAAGCCCGGCCGAAGCCGGGCTTTCAAGGTCGAGCCTGACCTCAGGGCTTGGTGCCCGTGGGGAAAGGCCAAGCCGCTTGCGGGCTGAGCGTGGTCTTCGCAGCCGGCGCAGTCGCCGGCTTCGCAGCCGCAGGCGCAGCGGGTGCTGCAGCCTTTTTTGCAGCCGGCTTCTTGGCCGCCTTTTTCGCAGCCGCCTTCTTCGCAGGCGCCTTCTTGGCCGCCGCTTTTTTAGCCGGTGCCTTCTTGGCCGCTGCCTTCTTTGCAGGCGCCTTCTTGGCCGCCGCCTTCTTTGCGGGCGCCTTCTTGGCCGCCGCTTTTTTAGCCGGTGCCTTCTTGGCCGCCGCCTTCTTTGCAGGCGCCTTCTTGGCCGCCGCTTTTTTAGCCGGCGCCTTGGTGGCCACTAGCTTCTTGGCCGGAGCCTTCTTTGCAGCCGCCTTCTTGGCCGGAGCTTTTCTTGCGGGGGCCTTCTTAGCCGCCTTTTTTGCAGTTGCCATTACGATTCTCCTTGATCAAGTTGCAAAGAGCACCGTGTCGCTCGAGCGACACGGCGATTCACCGCCCAGGGCTATCTTGGAGAAATGCTCCGGTGCAAGTGAATGGGGTCGCAGGCAATGCAACGGCGCTTTTGGCGGCGCTTGGTCGTCTCACCCGCAGATCTTGATTCGTTGTTGTTCGTCCTTTTGTCGTGACCCGCGCACGTGGTGCCGAGGCGTTCAATCCCACGAAAGCGCGCCACCCGATTGGTATTCGGTAACGCGGCCTTCGAAGAAATTGGTTTCCTTCTTCAGGTCGATCATCTCGCTCATCCAGGGGAACGGGTTTTCCTCGTTCGGGAAGAGCGCCTCCAGACCGATCTGCGTGGCGCGCCGGTTCGCGATGTAGCGCAGATAGCCCTTGAACATCGATGCATTGAGCCCCAGCACGCCGCGCGGCATGGTGTCCTCTGCGTAGCGGTATTCCAGCTCCACCGCTTTGAGGAACAGCGCCTTGATCTCGGCCCTGAAGGCCGGCGTCCACAGGTGCGGGTTCTCCAGCTTCAACTGGTTGATGAGGTCGATGCCGAAATTGCAATGCATCGACTCGTCGCGCAGGATGTACTGGTACTGGGTGGACGCGCCGGTCATCTTGTTCTGGCGGCCGAGCGCGAGGATCTGCGTGAAGCCGACGTAGAAGAACAGGCCTTCCATCAGGCAGGCGAAAACGATGAGGCTCTTGAGCAGTGTCTGGTCGTTCTCGGCGGTGCCGGTGTGGAAGTGCGGGTCCATGATCGCCTCGATGAAGGGGATCAGGAACTCGTCCTTGTCGCGGATGGACTTGACCTCGTGGTAGGCGTTGAAGATCTCGCTCTCGTCGATGCCCAGGGACTCGACGATGTACTGGTAGGCGTGGGTGTGGATGGCCTCTTCAAAGGCCTGGCGCAACAGGAACTGGCGGCACTCGGGCGCTGTGATGTGCCGATAGGTGCCCAGCACGATGTTGTTGGCCGCCAGGGAATCGGCGGTGACGAAGAAGCCGAGGTTGCGCTTGATGATGCGTCGCTCGTCTTCGGTCAGGCCGTTGGGGTCCTTCCAGGTGGCAATGTCGCGCGACATGCTCACCTCCTGCGGCATCCAGTGGTTGGCGCAACTGGCGAGATACTTCTCCCAGGCCCACTTGTACTTGAACGGCACCAACTGGTTCACGTCGGTCTGGCCGTTGATGATGCGTTTGTCGGCCGCATCGACACGGCGAAGGCTGGGCGCCACCGCAGCCGCCACCGCAACCGCAGCGGCGCCCGAATGGGGCAAAGCGGAGGGGCCCGAGAGCACCGCGTCGACGTTCGAAACGGGTGGGACGCGAGCCGGCCCGTCGAGTGCCCCGCGTTGATTCGGGAGTGACGCGGACACAGCCCGCTCATCGCCAAGCGACGAGAGCAAGAGTTTGTGTGGCGCAGCGGAGGTGGAACGAGATTCGTCTTCCCAAACCAGCATGGTGTGCATCCTGTCGATTGAATTATCGGAGTGTTGTGTTCGAACACCAAGCACTTGTTGACATTGAAGCGCTGAAGTTGTTGCGGTCGTGCATCGGCATGCGCCTGCGCAGTGCGACACACGCGTGCAGACGGGTCGCCACGGCGGTCGTCGAATCGGCCACCGATGCGAGAACCCATGCGCTGCAATTCACTGACATGCTTCGCAATCGGGGTTGTCGATCGCACAGAATTTCATGTCGGTCGCGGGCAAGTCGCTCACCGTCTCTTTGGGTTGGCGGCTGGTCTGCGCAAGCGCTTCAACGGCGCCGCCGCCGCTCGAAACAGCGTTCATGTGGCCGGCCTTCACGGTCGACTTCTCGGCGTGCGTCGCACCGACCGTGCGCAAGTAGTAGGTGGTCTTGAGTCCGCGCTGCCAGGCGAGCTTGTAGGTTTCGTCGAGCTTCTTGCCCGAGGCGCCGGCCCTGTAGGTGTTGGGCGATTGCCCCTGGTCGATCCACTTCTGCCGACGCGACGCGGCCTCGACGAGCCAGGACGGCTCGACCTCGAAGGCCGTCGCGTAGAGGGCCTTCAGGTCTTCGGGCACGCGGTCGATGCGGCGCAGCGAGCCATCGAAGTGCTTGAGGTCCATCACCATGACGTCGTCCCAAAGATCGAGTCTCTTGAGGTCGCGCACGAGGTACTCGTTGACGACCGTGAAATCGCCGGAGAGATTGTTCTTGACCGACAAATTGCTGAACGAGGGTTCGATCGACGCGTCCACGCCGATGATGTTGGAGATGGTGGCGGTCGGGGCGATCGCCACGCAATTGGAATTGCGCATGCCGTGCTGCGCGATGCGCGAACGCAGCGTTGCCCAGTCGAGCGTGGCCGAGCGGTCCACTTCGACGTAGCCACCGCGTTGTTCGCTCAGCATGTCCACGGTGTCTTGCGGCAGCAAGCCGCGGTCCCACAGCGAACCCTTGTAGCTCGAATAGCGGCCGCGTTCCTCGGCGAGTTCGGTCGAGGCCCAGTAGGCCTGGAAGCACACCGCCTCCATGGAGCGGTCGGCGTAGTCCACCGCCGCCTGCGAGGCGTAGGGGATGCGCAGTTGGTAGAGACTGTCCTGGAAGCCCATCACGCCCAGGCCAACCGGGCGATGGCGAAGGTTGGAGTCGCGCGCCTTCTTGACGGCGTAATAGTTGATGTCGATCACGTTGTCGAGCATGCGCATCGCCGTGGCGATGGTCTTCTTGAGCTTCACGTGGTCGATTTGCAGCCCGCCGTCGGCGCCGGGTGCGAGATGCTGAGCGAGGTTGACCGAGCCCAGGTTGCAGACCGCGATCTCGCTGTCGTTGGTGTTGAGCGTGATCTCGGTGCACAGGTTGGAGCTGTGCACCACGCCCGCGTGCTGCTGCGGCGAGCGCACGTTGCAGGCGTCTTTAAAGGTGATCCAGGGATGCCCGGTCTCGAACAGCATCGAGAGCATCTTGCGCCACAGGTCGCTGGCCCGCACGGTCTTGTAGAGCGTGAGTTCGCCGCGCGCGGCCTTGTCTTCGTAGCCGACGTAGGCGCGCTCGAAGGCCTGCCCGAACTTGTCGTGCAGGTCGGGGCAATTCGAGGGCGAGAACAGCGTCCAGTTGCCGTTCTCCATCACGCGTCGCATGAAGAGGTCGGGCACCCAGTTGGCGGTGTTCATGTCGGGCGTGCGGCGGCGGTCGTCGCCGGTGTTCTTGCGCAACTCGAGAAATTCTTCGATGTCGAGGTGCCAGGTCTCGAGGTAGGCACACACGGCCCCCTTGCGCTTGCCGCCCTGGTTGACGGCCACCGCCGTGTCGTTGACGACCTTCAGGAAGGGCACGACCCCCTGCGATTCGCCGTTGGTGCCCTTGATGTGGCTGCCCAGCGCGCGCACCGGCGTCCAGTCGTTGCCCAGGCCGCCGGCGAACTTGGACAGCAGCGCGTTTTCCTTGATGGCGTCGTAGATGCCCTCGAGGTCGTCGGCGACGGTGGTGAGGTAGCAGCTCGAGAGTTGCGAGCGGCGCGTTCCGGCGTTGAACAGGGTGGGCGTGCTCGACATGAAGTCGAAGCTCGACAGCACCTCGTAGAACTCCACCGCCCGCGCTTCCCGGTCGACTTCGTTGAGCGCCAGGCCCATGGCCACGCGCATGAAGAAGGCTTGCGGAAGCTCGATGCGCGCTTTGCGAACGTGGAGGAAGTAGCGGTCGTAGAGGGTCTGCAGGCCGAGGTAATCGAACTGCAGGTCGCGCCCGGATTCGAGGGCTGCGCCGAGCTTCTTCAGGTCGTACTGGAGCATGCGCTCGTCGAGCAGCTCGGCCTCGACGCCGCGCTTGATGAAGGCCGGGAAGTACTCGGCGTAACGCAGCGCCATCTCTTCATGCATGACCTCGCCGCCCAGGACTTCGCGGCGGATGGTGTGCAGCAGCAGCCGCGCGGTGGCACGGGTGTAGGCGGGGTCTTTCTCGATCAAGGTGCGCGCCGCCAGGATCGCCGCCTTGTAGACCTCGTCGATCGGCACGCCGTCGTAGAGGTTGCGCTGCGTTTCAGCCAAGATGGGGCCGGCCTGCACTGCGCTGCCGAGGTCGACGCAGGCCGATTCGATCAGGGCACGCAAACGCGCCATGTCCAGGGGAACGCGCTGCCCGCCGTCGATGACCTGCAGCACCGCGGCCAGGGCCACGGGCTCGGCCACCTGCTTGGCGCGCTCTTGGGCGCGTCGCTCGCGATAGAGCACGTAGGCTCGCGCGATCTCGTGGTGGCCGCCGCGCATGAGACCCAACTCGACCGCGTCCTGGATGTCTTCGATGTGGAAGCTGCCCCCGCTCGGGCGCGAGCGCAGCAGCGCCCGCACCACGGTTTCGGTCAGGGCATCGACCGTTTCCCTGACGCTTGCCGATGCCGCCCCTTGCGCGCCATGCACTGCAAGGAAGGCCTTCATCAAGGCCACGGCGATCTTGTTCGGCTCGAACGCCACCACTGCGCCGTTGCGCCGGATGATCTGGTAGCCGGCATACGCCGAAGTGCCCGCCACGCGCGCTAACGGTGCGGACGAACCGGTCGGGTTGGAGGTCAGGGAAGCGGCGGCGGAAGTGAGGGTCTGCATAAAGTTTCCTTTCGGCTCTTGCGGCGTTGGCGCAAGTGGCGGGGCGATCATGAACAAAAGAAATCTGGAAGGCGACTCAATAAAAGGCGAGCGGGTCGGGCCGCACTGGCCGCGCGACGAGCGCGGCGTCGGGGTGCGCCGCGACGCTGCCCGCATGACGCGGTCGATTCAAAGCGCCGCATCGCCCCCCGGCCAAAAGGTGGAAGGCCGGCCGAGACGGCGCTGGCTTCGCACACCAAAGAGCGAATTTCGAGCAGGCCATCGCAGAATGGCAAGACGCACTGCACTCACGCTGGCCTGGCTGCGAAGCGCTCTGTTTCAGGCAACAAACAATACCATGCAGGACACTATATCTAGTGTGTATTGGCTCTACAAGCACTAGCTGTAGTGTGTGGAGGGCCGAGCCGAGGCCTTGTGCCACTGGCCTGTTTCATGCCCGTCGTGGCGCCGCCCGCATGCTCGCTGAGGGCGCGGCTGCGCACCCGCGCCGACTCTGGCGTGCCGCCCAGATCGGGCCGGCAAAGCGCATGAACGCTAGGCCTGCGCCCCGCCTTGCTTCGCACCTTCTCGACGCGCCAGCACCGCCTCGGGAAAACACCGATCGGCCCAGCCACACGAGGCTTGCAACAAACACCAGTCGAAGCCGGGTCCGGGGTCGAACTTACGCCCCGGCGCCACGTGCTCATGCCCTGCCACCGCATCGAGCCCGGGGTGCTCGCGGCGCAGCGCCTGCAACAAGCGGCCCAGGCTCTCGTATTGGGAGGTTTCAAAACGCTCGCCCTCGAGTCCTTCGAGTTCGATGCCCACCGAATAGTCGTTGCAATCGTCGCGCCCGCGCCAGGACGAGCGCCCGGCGTGCCAGGCGCGCGCCACGGTGGGCACGAACTGCAGCAAGGCGCCGGTGCGGCGAATCACGAAATGCGCGGAGACCGCGAGCCCGCGGATTTGCTCGAAGTAGGGATGCGCGCCCCAGTCGAGGGTGTTGGTGAAAAGCCGCTCGATCGCGTCGCCACCGTAATGGCCCGGCGGCAGGCTGATGGAATGCACGACCGCGAGCGTGAGCTGCGCGCCCGCTGGGCGAGGCTCCTGGTTGGGCGAAGCCCGGCGCGCGGCGTTGGACCACCAGCCTTCGCTCCAGGTTGCTGTGGGCAGCGTCACGGCGCGCCGTCCCCGGCCTCGCCAGCGGCTTCGATTGCGACGCCATGCTCGGCCACCAACACACCCAGGCGCGCCATGCGGTAGCGCATCTGGCGCAGCGACAAGCCCATGCTCGCGCCCGCCGCGGTGCGGTTAAAGCGGTGGCGCTCGAGCGCGCGCACGAGGATGTCGCGTTCGACCGCGTCGAGGTGGCCCGCCAGGTCGTGGGGCAGCGCCGCTGGCACCAAGGAAGGCGCGGCCAGCGGCGCAGACGCCACGGCAAGTGCCGTCTCGGGGCTGGCCGCCGGGGCGGGCGAGTGGCCGGCGCCATCGGCGAATGCCTCTTCGGGCAGGTCGAGCGTCTCGACGTCGATCGTGTCGCCCTCGCACAAGGCAAGCGCCCGGTGCAGCAGGTTTTCGAGTTCGCGCACGTTGCCACCGAACGGGTAGCGCAGCAGATAGGCCAGCGCCTCGCGCGTGAGCCGCGGCGCAGGGCTCACGCCGGCGTCGGCGGCAATGCGCGTGAGCACGCGCTCGCAGATCGCCGGCAGATCCTCGAGCCGCTCGCGCAACGCGGGCACCCGGATCTGGATGACATTGAGCCGGTAGTAAAGGTCTTGGCGAAAGCGCCCGGCCTGCACGTCGGCGGCGAGGTTTCTGTGCGTGGCGCTGACGATGCGCACGTCGAGCGGCATCTCGGTGGTGGCCCCCACCGGGCGCACCGAGCGCTCCTGGATGGAGCGCAGCAGCTTGCTCTGCATCGAAAGCGGCAGGTCGCCGATTTCGTCGAGGAACAGCGTGCCGCCGCGGGCCGCCTGGAAGAAGCCGTCGCGGTCTTCGTTGGCGCCGGTGAACGCGCCCTTGCGGTAGCCAAAGAACTCGGCCTCCAACAATTGCTCGGGGATGGCGCCGCAATTCACCGCGATGAAGGGGTGGCTGCGGCGCACGCCGCATTCGTGGATGGCGCGGGCGACCAACTCCTTGCCGGTGCCCGACTCGCCCTGCACCAGGACCGGCGCCATGCTGCGCGACACTTTCTCCACCAAGCTGCGCACCATTTGCATCGGCAGCGAATTGCCGGCCATGCGCTGCATTGCGCTGAGCCCCGAAGGCGCGGTGGGCAGACCGGTGTGCGCAGTGGCGGGCCCGCGCACCACGGGCGGCGTTGCGGCCCGGGCCGGCCGCGGCGCGGCGTGCTCCGAAGGCAGCTGGTCGGGCTGCACCGTCGGGCCGCTCGACGCCGCGCGGCCCAGCGCCGACGCAACGACGCTTCGAAAGAGCTTCAGGTCCACCGGCTTGGTCAGGTAGTCGTAGGCACCGGCTTGCAAGGCGTCGACGGCGCTCTCGGCCGAACCATAGGCAGTAATGACAATGATCTTTTCGCGCCGCCCGGCTTCTTCGAGGCGACGCAGCAGGTCCAGGCCGCTGCCGTCGGGCAGGCGCATGTCGGTGATGACGGCACTGAAGGTGCGCGCACTTAGTTGCGCCCAGGCGTCCTCGACGCTGCCCGCGGTTTCGATCTCGTAGCCCTCGCGCAGCAAGGTGAGCTCGTAGAGCGTGCGCAGATCGGGCTCGTCGTCGATCACCAGCAGGCTGAAATGAGAAGGGGAATTCAAACGCGACCTCGATGCGGTGCCGGCGCCGGCGTCAATGCCTGAAAAGCAAGCAGCATGCGCCTCACAGGCTGGCTCGCAGGGGCGCTGCGCCGTGAGCCAGTGGCACCCTTCGCATGGCCACGGAAAACTCATTCCTGTGCCGCTCGGGCGCGCCGCGCGGCGTGTAGTCGATGCTGGCGCCGTAGCGCTCGCACAGCTCGCGGCAAATATACAGGCCCAGGCCGGTGCCGCGGCTGCGGGTCGAGAAGAAGGGCTCGAACAAGTAACGCTCGACCTCCGGCTTGATGACGGGGCCGTCGCTGGCCACGCTGAGCAGCGCCCGCGCATCGTTGATGGCCATGAGCCGAACGCGCACCGCGCCGGCAGCGCGGCTGCCGTGGCGCAGCGCGTTGTCCAGCAGGTTGACCAACACGCGGCGCAAGTGTTCGCCCTCGAACACCACGCCGAGCGGCTGCGGCGCAAGCTCGACCCGCAAGGGACTCGCAGCCCCGGCTGGTAATTGCGCGGTTCGCGACCACTCGCTGCAGATCGCCTCGACTTGGGCGGTCGCGTCCAGCGGCGCAGGGCTCTGCACGGCGCCGGGCGCCACGTCCAGCATGTCGTCGACGATGCGCTTGAGGCGCTCGGCGTTCTCCGCGACCATGCGCGTCAAGCGCTTCTGATCGGCACTGTCGGCGCTGTCGGCGTCTTCGGCCATCAGGGCGTTGGCCTGCATGATGGCCGCCAGCGGATTGCGGATCTCGTGCGCAATGCCGGCCGACACGCGCCCCATGGCGGCCAGCTTTTCCTGGCGCACGCGCGCCTGTACGGTGCGCTCGTCCTCGAGGAACAACACGCAGTAGTCCTCGGGAACGCCCGCATCGCGCCATTGCGTGAAACGCATGCGCAGGCGCACCCGGCGCGGCCCGTCGCTGCACGGCAGAAGCAGATCGCGGCCGGCTTCGGGCCAATCGCCTTCGGCATGGGCGCGCTCGATGGCGCCCAGCAGCGGCGCGCTGGCCGTCGTGTCGTCCAGCCCGAACGGCGTTGCAGGGCCCTCGATCGGCTCGCCAATCAGCGCGCGCGCGGCCGGATTGGCCGCGTGCACGCGCCCGCGCCTGTCGACCACCATCACGCCTTCCTGCAGTTGCTCGAGCACCAGGCGATTGAGGTGCGCTTGTTGGCGGGCCAGGGCCAGCGAGCCACGCGCGGTGCGCTCCTCGCGAGCCAGCCGCCCCGAGAGCTCGCCAGCCAACAGGCTGATGACGAACAGCCCCGCCCCGGCCAGACCGGCCTGGGTGAGGAAGAGGGTGGTCGCCCCCTGCGCGTCGGTGCGCCATCCTGCGGCCAGCAAGACGATCAAGGTGCTCGCTGCGGCCACCCCGAGCGCCTGCAGGCGCGGCGTCAACACCCCGGCCATCAGCACGGGCATCACCAGCAAGGCCGAATAATTGAGCAGGCCGCCGCCGCTGAGCAGTTGCAGGCTGCCGAAGGCCAGCAGGTCCACGCCGATGGTGGCGAACCACTGGCGCCGCCGCAGGCGCACGGCCGACTTCGGACGAGCCTCGCCCAGCCATTGCGGCAGCAGCCACAGACCCAGCGCCGCCAAGGTATACGCCGCGCACAGCGCCAGCGAGACCATGGGCTGCGGGTGCACGACCAGATAAGAGAGCACCACCTCGGTGGCCAACAGCGCGACGCCGAGTGCGGCTCGCGAAGCGACAAAGGCGAGATAGAGGCGCTGCATGCCGCTTTGCCCCGAACCCGCGATGCGCCGCGCCTGGCGCGAGAGAAAACGCGAATCGGGCGGGGCCGACTCGCGCCATTCGCCACGGTCGTGGCGCGAGAGCGCGGCGTCGTCGGCCAACTCCGCGGCTTCGACCGCACTGCCGAGGCCGGCGAACCAAGAAGCGGGGCGGGTGTTGGCGACGCCCAAGCCGCGGGTCATGGAACGGCGTCGCCGCGCAGGGCGCGGTGGGCTTCGCTGCAATAAAGCCCCTCGGCCCCGACCACCATGTCGGCGCGCGGCAGGTGGACGCCGCAGTGCGTGCAGGCCAGCATCGGCTGCGCCGCGGGGGGTGCCGCGGCCTGCTTGCGGCGCGCCACCGCGCCGCTGCGCGAGCGCGCAAACCACACCACCGCCACGATCACGAGCAGCAACAGCAGGTACTTCATGGCGCCACCGAGCGGTGCAACAAAACCTCGAGCACGAAGCGCGAACCCGCATAGGCGAGCAACAGCAGCAGCGCGCCGACGTAGAGCCAGCGCGTGGCGTGGCGGCCGCGCCAGCCGAACAGGCGGCGACCGCACAGCAGGCCCGCAAAGACCGCCCAGGCCAGCACGGAAAACACGCTCTTGTGGTCCCAGTGCCAAGGGTCGGTGAACCACCAGCCCAGCACGAGGGTCGCCGAGAGCACCACGAAGCCGGCCGCCACGAAACGGAAGGTCAACTTCTCGAGCTGCAGCAGGGGCGTTGCGGGCGGGACCCCGGCCGCGCTCGGCAAAGGCAGCGGCGCTCGCGGCCGCATGGCCCGCTCGGCACGCCGCATCAGGGCCGCGTGGAGCAATGCCGCGCCAAACAAGCCGTAGGACGCGATGCCGAGCACCCAGTGCACGGGCGCCCAGGGCGAGCCGGCGTGCGGCCTCAGCTCACCCGGAAAGACGAAGGCGAGCGCGACCGCGCCCGCACCCAGCAAGGCCAGCGTACGGCGTGCGCCGGCCAAGCCCAGGAAGCGGCTCTCGATGGCGTAGACCGCCAGCACCAGCCAGGCGGTGACGGAGAGTGCCGGGGCAAAACCGAAGCGCGCCCCAGGCTCGGCCTCGCCCAAACCCGAAGCGTGCACGACGATGGCCGCAGCATGCGCGGTCCAACCCGCGGCGAGCGCCACGCCGAACCAACTGGCTTGGCGCCTGAGGCCTGCCGCCAGGTAGGCCAGCAGTGCAACGGCGCTGGCCGCCGCCAGCGCCAGCAGGCCGGTGGGCCAGGAGCCGAGCGATAAAATCATGGGAAAGCAGTGTACGTTCGTGCGCCCTTGAAGCTCGGGGCGAGTGCTATATCGGCGG
>JANONH010000594.1:0-3584 GCA_031420735.1 Methylibium sp. | reverse complement strand
CATCGGGCCGCGCGCGGCCGGCGGCGGCTCGGGCGCCTTTGCAGCACGCAGCGGCTGGACGCCGCCGCGGCGCGGCTCGCGCAGCACCGCCTCTTCGTCCCACACCATGAGCCGCGCTTCGGCGAGCTTGGCGCGCCAGAGCTTGTGCAGCAGCGGGTGGCGCAACTGCATCGCCTCGCTCGGCAACATGCGCGCGAGGCTGTTGCCCAGGCGCACGCCAAGCAGCTCGCCGGGTGCGTCGGGCAGCCGGGTTTCGACCCAGTGGCCGCTGCTCGGCTCGCGCCCCGGCTCGCACAGCGCCGGCTCGGGCGGGGCCGGGCGTGGCAGGCCGCGGCCGAGCGAGGCGATCAGCGCTGCGAGCTGCGGCAAGCGCGTGAGCAACTCGGCCAAGCGGGCCGCCGCCTGCCATTCGCGCCGCGCGAGCCGCCCGCGCAGGCCGTCCGAGCGCAGGGTGGCGAGGTCGCCCAGGCCGAGCAGCAAGGCCTGCACGGCTTCCCAGTCGCCACGCTGCTCGAGCCACTCGGCGCGAAAGGCGGCGGCCATGGCGTCGATGGCTTGCCGGCGCGGCGTGCTCGGCGGTCGGTCGATGAGCGTGTCGAGGTGCCAGAACAGGGCGCGCAGGACTTGCTGCGCCGCCTTGGGCGCGCCGGCAGAAAAGCCCGCAAGGCCGAGCTCGCCCACCACCTGCCGCAGCGGCGCCAGCGCCTCGGCGTCACCGAAGTCGAGCGCGGCAAGCGGCAACTCGCCGCGCTCGAGCGCCTGCAGCCAGGCGTGCGCATGGGCCAAGCGCGGCCCACTCTGGCCGGCCGAGCACACCAGCGCGCCGAGCCACAGCTCGCGCGGCAAGGGCGCCAGCGCGTCGTAAGGTGCGTCGAGCAGGGCGGCCGGCTCGCGGGCAACAGGCACAGGCACAGGCACAGGCACAGGCACAGGCATGGTGCGGCTCGTCTCCGTCAGAGGCTGAGAGCTTCTCGAGCCTGCCCGAGCAGCGCGCCATACGGCGTCCGATCAAGGCGGCTTCGGCCGCTGGGCGCGCCCGGGCGGTGCGCCGGTGTGGCGCGACACCACGCCCTCACGCCGCCGCCGCCTCGTCCCAGCGCAGCGGGATCGGCGCCGCGCTGTCCAGGGCTGCGTCGATCGGCAAGGCGGCGAAGCCGGCCTGGACGGCGTCGATGCGTGCCACCAGCGCGGCCAGGGTCTGCAAGGTTGTAGTGTGCGCCTGGCCGATGCGCGCGGCCAGCGCCGGCGGCATCCAGACCTGCTGCTCGAGGCCCCGCTGCATGGACTCTGCGCGCGCCTGCAGCGGCGCCAGGTGGCGGCTCGCGCGTTCGCGCAGTTCTGCGACCTGGGCCACGCGCGCCTGCACGTGCAGCGGGCTGTAGCGGCGGCGCAGTCGCTCTTCGAGCCTGGCGGCCACCATGCGCGTGATGCCGGTGCCGTCGCCCGGGCCGGCGATCGAGCGCGCCAGCGCCAGCTTGCCGGCGTCGCCTTCTTCTTGTTGGGCCCGCACCTCGAGGCCGAACTGCTGCTCGAAAGCCTCGACCCCGCGCGTGAGCCAGGGCGCATCAAGGGCCTGCGCGCCGAGCAGGGTGTCGTGAGCCCAGCTCGACAGCGGCCCGATCTGCGCCGGCTGCTCGGCCAGGCACCAGGGCAGCAGCCACAGGTCGAGCAGCGCCACCTCGCTGCGCCCGCTGCTCGCGGCGGCCGTCTCGAGCAGCCCGACGATCTGCCGCCAGCGCCGGTCGGAGACCTCGATGCGCAGCTCGCGTACCAGCGCGCGCGCCTCGGCGAGCGCGGCCACGACCTCGTCGCCCAGCCGCACCGAGCGGCGTGCCTGGCGCAGCGCGCCGCGTTCGGCTTCGGTGATCGGCGCGGCCGGCTGCAGCTCGGCTGCGCCGCCGAGCGCGAGCAACTGCGCGAAGCCGGCGTCGCTCACCGGCACCACCGGCACGCGCAGCAGGAAGCGGTCGTAGAAAGCCTGCAGCGACTCGTCGGCCGGCACCTCGTTGGTGGCGCCAACGACGCACACCAGCGGCGTGCGCAAGCGCTCGCGGCCGTTGTCGAACTCGCGCTCGTTGAGCAGCGTCAACAGCGCATTGAGGATGGCCGAGTTGGCCTTGAACACCTCGTCGAGAAAGGCGATGCCGGCGGTGGGCAGATAGCCTTCGACGAGGCGCTCGTAGCGGTCGTCCTCCAGCGCCTTGAGCGAAAGCGGCCCGAACAACTCTTCGGGAATCGAGAAGCGCGTGAGCAGGCGCTCGAAATAGCGCGCGCCCGAAAACGCATGCTGCAGCCGCCGTGCCAGCGCGCTCTTGGCGGTGCCGGGCGGGCCGATGAGCAACACATGCTCGCCCGCCAAGGCGGCCAAGAGCGCCAGGCGCACCGCCTCGCTGCGCTCGAGTAAACCGGCTTCAAGGGTGTGGACGAGCGCGGCAAGTCGCGCGGGGCTGGGCAGTTTGGGCATCCCCCGATTTTTGTTTGCCGAGCAAGGGTTCGTCAAACCGGCGGCAAAAGCGGCCCGTGAAGGCTTGCCCGAGTGCGGCGACCGCACTCGAACGCAGCATCGCTGCGGCCGGCTCGGGCAGAGCGGCTGCCTCGGCAATGCAGAGCCGACAGGAGCCTTGCGCAAGCCAGCGCAGGCGTCCTTTCTCGGGTGCCATGCAAGTCCATGCAAAAGCGACTTTTCGCATTCGCTGCGCTGAAGTCACAATCGAAGCCAACGATTTTCTTCAGGAGGCTGCCATCGGCCCTGCCACTTACAGCGACTTCGAAGCACAGGCGCTGGCCAACGGTTTTGACGAGGTGCTCGTGCGCGAGTGGGCGCCCGCCACCGTGCTGCCAACGCATGCGCACCCGTTCTCGGTCGAGGCGCTGGTCGTGCGCGGCGAGATGTGGCTCACCGTCGGCGACGACACCCGCCATATGCAGGCCGGCGACCGCTTCAGCCTCGAGCGCGACGTGCCGCACGCGGAACGCTATGGCGAGGCGGGTGCCGCTTATTGGGTGGCGCGGCGCAATGGCCCGGATGCGCTCGTCACGGCCGGGCCCGCTGCGGCGTCGGTGGCGGCGAGCGAGACCCCCGCGCCGCCCGCTGTGCAGAGCCTTTCACCCGCAGCCTCTGCCGCGCGCCTGGCCGAGCTGTTCCCGGCCGTCTTTGGAGCGGGCGGCCCCAAGCCGCTCAAGTTGCGCATCCAGGTCGACATACAGCAGCGCGCCCCGGACGTGTTCACGAAGAAGGCACTGTCGCTCTTTCTGCAGCGCTACACGACGAGCACGGCCTATCTCCAGGCCCTGGCCGTCGCCACCGAGCGCACCGACCTCGACGGCCAGCCGGCCGGAGCGCCGAGCGACGAGCACCGACAGGCAGCGCTGGCCGAGTTGCAGCGCCGCCGCGCCCTGCACGACGAGCGCAGGGCGACCGAACGCGCCGCCGAGCGCGAGACGCAGCGCAAGGCGCATGAAGAAACCCGACTCGCGCGCGAGTCCGAGGGCAAGGCGGTCACCGAGCGCGCCATCCTGTTGCGCGCCTACGAAACCACGACGCTCACGCGCGCCAATTTTTGCGCCCTCAAAGGCCTCTGCGA
>JANONH010000593.1:0-3575 GCA_031420735.1 Methylibium sp. | reverse complement strand
GTTGATGTCAACCCAAGAGGAATCCACATTCATTTACTGAGTAGATTTATAGGTTATTTCGTGCGCCGCTTCTACGAGCGAACTATCATCAAACCGCTTAGTCGAGCTTTGGAGCAGTGAATAGCTTGCGCCATCGTGTCGAAAGCGGACGGCGCGTCTAACAAGTCGCTGCCGCTGCATGCGATAGATGCCGTTGTGTTCGAGGCTTACGGGGAGCCGGCAACGCCGGATCGAAGCATGAGTAGCAATAAATTGACCGCCGATGCCGAACTGGAAAAACTTCAGTACGAAACATTTGGATACTTTTTTTGCACGAAACGAATCCTGCCAACGGGCTCGTCATTGACAAAACTGCGGCAGATTGGCCTGCCAGTATTGCCGCGACCGGCCTGGCGCTGGCCTGCTACCCGGTCAGCGTTGAGCGCGAATTCATGTCGCGGGCCACAGCGGTGGAACGAACGCTCGCGACACTTCGTTTTTTCTGGAACAGCCCGCAAGGCCCCGAACCCGACGCAACCGGATTCAAGGGCTTTTATTATCATTTTCTCGACATGCAGACGGGTCGGCGCGCCTGGCAGTGCGAAGCCCTGCACGGGCTGACCGAGATGACGCCGGCGCAGAAGTCGCTGTTCACCGCACTCCAACTGCCCATACCAACGCCTGCAGCACTCTCCCAGCCCGTTTTGTAGTCTGCGCTTTTGAGCCTTGGTCAAGGTAAATCAAGGACTTACGTGCCGTAAGTGTCGAACTCGGGAGTCCTGCGCTTTGCCTTGCTCAAGCTTGGGCTGACGTAATGCCGTGACCTGCTGCATCAGGGTTTGGCTGGACCCGCGAGTTGCCGATGAGCCGCTGCCATGCCGTCGTATTCAGCTGCCATACCTTCGTTTGACAGAGCGATCGCATTGCAGTGAGCAGGCATGCTGGCACCGCCGCGCCCGCTATAGGTCGTCGCCATCTTGCGGTGCGTCGCTGCGTTGGCGCGGGCTGTGGCAGCTTGCCGAACGTAGTGGGCGGCCAACGCCTCATGATCGGCGGGAGTGCTTGCGGCCTCGATCTGCTGCAGCAATTCTGGCGAGGGCTGTTTCGGGCTCGAAGCGCAACCGACCAACACGGCGCTCAGCGCCAGGGCCAAGGCGATGCGGTGCGGCATTCTCCAAATAGTATTCATGGCAGTTTTCTCCAATGCGGTGCGGGCAGTGAACCGACCTCGCATAATATTTTGAATAACATTGCACGATCGCTGAACAAACTTAGAAAATTTCGAGCGGCGGCGTATTGAACCGGATCAAGGCCACGTTCATATCGTTTCAAAAGATTCGATTTGCCGCTGCGCTGTTCGCCGTAGTTCTGGCCGTAGGCATGTCTGGCAGCGGCGTTGGTACATCGATGGCAGCATCGCGGCCGAAGCCATTTGCGCTATGGATGGGCGAAGTGCCGGCGCCAAGCATCCGCCAACGCAGCGCTTGCGATGTTGGGCGCACCATTCCCATGGCGATCCTTTCGATCAGCGACTCAATTGCTGCCTTTGGATTCCAGCAGCAGCGATTCCACACGAACCACCTCGTCGCCAACCATCATTAGCTTTTCCCCATTTTTTGTTTTCATCACATGACCGGGCTTCATTCGCTTGGCGCGGCCTAACTTGTCTTCCATCCCCATCTTGCCGTCTTTGAAAACATAAACCGTCGAACCATCTTCAAGTGGAAAAGATTTTTGTACAGTGGCCATGTCTGCCGAAAACACAGACATCGCGACCAAGCTGCCTGTAATGAGAAATAAAGTTTTCTTGAACATACAGTTCTCCTTTGACGATCATCACAATTAGTATTTCGGTAGAAAAATGCTTGAGTCTTTTCGTTGCGTCGTTTTTACAACTTTAGCCAAGTCTCCCGCTAGGGCAATTCTCACTACCGAAGCCAGTTACGGTAAATTCATGCTACGTGAGCGATGCGCCGACACATTGATCTAAGTCAAGCGAGACTGGCAAACCCAACTTTTGGCATCGCAACGGGGTCCGCAATCGTCGACACCGTCTTGCCATTCGACTAGCTTTGGCAAGCTGCCGACACTCTTTACAAGGAGCCCACCATGCCCCACCCGATCGCTTACCTGTAGTTCAACGGTCATTGCGCCGAGGCGATGCGTTTCTACGAGCAAGCCCTGGGCGGCAAGCTCGAAGCCATGATCGCGTACCGCCAGACGCCCTATGCCGAGCAAACCCGCAAGGAGCACCTCGACCGCATCATGCATGCCCACCTTGCACTGCCCGGCGGCGGCTCGCTGTACGCGGGAGACACCCTGCCCGAGGCGCCCTACTCGGGCATCCAGGGCGTGATGATCGCGATCACTTACGACACGGTTGCCGAGGCCGAGAAGGTGTTCGAGGCGCTGTCCGTTGGTGCCAAGGTGAGCATGCCGCCCGACAAACTCTTTCGCGCCTGGACCGAGCCGGCCCTGCTGGTGCAGTGGTTCGCACCCCTGCCCTGGACCGTGCCGCACGCCGAGCTCGACGTGCGCCCCGGCGGCAGCAGCCGGGTCGTGATGCGTGGGCCCGACGGCACCGAATTCCCGAGTGAGGGCGTCTACCTCGAGGTGGTGCCAAACCGCAAGCTCGTGTTCACCGACGCCTATGTGCGCGCGTGGGAGCCTTCGGCCAAACCCTTCATGACCGCCACCATCACCTTCGACGACCTCGGCAATGGCAAGACCCGCTACACCGCTCGCGTGGCGCACTGGAGCGCCGCCGACAAGGCTGCCCACGAGGCCATGGGCTTTCACAGCGGCTGGGGCCAATGCACCGACCAGCTCGCCGCCCTTGCGCAAACGCTTTAGGGCGCAGCGGCATGGCGCGGCCCTCTGCCACGACCTGCCACGACCCGACCTAACTCAACTCAATTGAAGGAGCAAGTTTCATGAACTACGTCGATGGATTCGTTGCCGCCGTACCGACCGCCAATCGCGAAGCCTTTCGCCAGCACGCGCAAGCCGCCGCAGGCGTCTTCAAGGAACATGGCGCACTCTCGGTGGTCGAGTGCTGGGGCGACGACGTCCCCGAAGGCGAGCTCACCTCGTTTCCGATGGCCGTCAAGTGCGAGGCCAATGAGACAGTGATCTTTTCGTGGATCGTCTGGCCTTCGCGCCAGGTGCGCGACGCCGGCATGGCCAAGGTGATGGCCGACCCGCGCCTGCAGCCCGACGCGAACCCGATGCCCTTCGATGGCAAGCGCATGATCTATGGCGGCTTCGAGATGCTGGTCGAGGCCTGATCGACGCCTAAGAGGGTGTGCCAATCCGGCCCGCCGGGCGGGCGCGGCGAAAGCTCGGCACCCACCCCGGCGAACGCCCAGCGCCCTCAGCCGCTGCGGTCGCGCACGCCGAGTGCGCGCGCGATCGCTTGCGCCAGCTCGGTGCGGCCAAAGGGCTTGCGCAGCCACTGCGGCGCGGGCGCGCCCGCGCCCTGGGTGGCCAGCAGTTCAGCCGAGTAGCCCGACATGAGCAGCACCGCGAAGTGCGGCAGCCGCTCTTTCACCTCGCGCGCGAGTTCGGTGCCGCGCAGGCCCGGGCCCAGCGCAATG
>JANONH010000592.1:0-3142 GCA_031420735.1 Methylibium sp. | reverse complement strand
CGGGCGCCGCCGCGGGCGGCGTCGGGCGATCGGGGCCCATGCCGTCGGGCGATCGACGCGGCAAGGTCACGGGCCCCCACGGCACCGCATACGCCGGCTCCAGCGATTGGCTGCGCAAGCGGATCGCCTCCAGCTCGGCGGCGTCGCGCGCGCGCTCGTGGCCAAGGCGCGCCTCCAGCGCCTCGCGCTCCCGCTCGGCTTGCAGGTCGCGCCCGATGCGCTCGCTCACGCGCTCCGACTCGCGCAGCGCCGCCGCCCGCCGCGCCGCTGCCGCCTCGGCGTCTTCGGCGTCTTCGGCGGGCATCGACCAGGCGCGCTCGGTGCGTGCCCCCGGGCGCGGGCGGTCGGTCAGCAGTCGCGTGCCGTCGGGCAGCCGCTGCTGAAAAATCTCTTGCGGGCGCGAGGGCGCCCTGACACCTCGGCCTGTGCATGCGCCAAGGACGCCAGCAACAGGCCGGCAGCAAAGCAGGAATTGCGCAATATGCGGCTTGGACGCCGTTTGCGCCCTCGGGTTCCATGCGCAGCGTCCCTCATCGTCGGCTCGCTCAGTGCCGGCATGAACCGCTTCGATCCCCGCTTTGCGGGGCCCCTCTCACGCGGTTCATGCCGGCGCCGTGAACACAGTCAATACCCCGGTGTAGCCATAGAGGTGGCGGTGGCCGATCTCGCCGGCGGCGAAGAAGCCGACCAGGGGGGCGGCGACGCCGTCGGAGCCGCCGAGGGCGTGGCGCACGAGTTGCAGCTCGGCCGAGGGGGCACCGAAGTGCGGGCCGCCGCGGCCACTGCAGCTCACGTAGACGGCGCCGACGATGCGCTGGCCGCCCTGCGGCACCGCCTCCGCGGCAAGGTCGCGCTTGCGGCGCGACGGGCGTGCCGCGGTGGCCTCGAGCGGCAGTTCTTCGGGCTCGAGCGTGCTGCGGATTTCGGCGCCGATGCGCATGAGATCGCGCCGCGCGGCGTCGGTGTCGCGGCGACAGAAGGCGAGTTCCTGGCCGGCTTCGGCCAAGTCGGCAATGGCGATGCCGCGGCGTTGCGGGTCGATGCCGATCAGGTGGCGCACGCGGGTTTCGGTGCCGAAGCTGCTGCGCCGCGCAGGGGTCACGAATTCGGAGGTCGGCGCGAGCGTGGCGAAGGCCGAACTCAGCGCGGGCGCGCCGAACTCGTCGGCATCTTCGTGATCGCTCACGCCCACGAGGACGCCACGCAGGCGCGGCAGCGTGGCGCCGGCATCGCGCTCGTCGAGCTTGAGGTCGCGCAGGAGGCAGTCGAGCGCGGGCTCGCCGTCGAGCGCATACACCACGTTGCGCTGCGCTTCGGTGATGCGCCGCACCGGTCCGACCGGCAGGCAGCCCTGGGTCACGCGCGAAACGATGGCCACCTGCCTGGCGAAGGCCACGCCGGAAAGCCCGCCTTCGAAGACGCCGCCAGCCGGCGCCGGGTCGCCGCTGGGGTCGGCGGCGATGGTGAGCGTGCGCTGGCGCGACGATGCGAGGCCGCCGAACAGGTAGCCGCTGCCGACCGCCTCGCTCAGCTCGCCGATCAGGCCGGCCAGCTCGGGCGTTGCCGGATCGGCATGCACGAGTGCGGTGTGCGCCTCGAACCCCGCCTGGCCAGACAGCGGCCGCTGCCCGGAGAAGACGCGAAAGCGCGCGCGCGGCAGGTCAGCAAGCATCACCGCCAGCCCCGGCTCGTCGAAGTACTCGACGTTGCCAGCGCACACGCCCACACCCACGGCGCCGACCCAGGCGGCGCCCGGGTAATGCGCACGCAGCCCGGCAAGCAGGTGTTCGGCCGCCTTGCCGTGGTGGTCGCTCAAGTAGCACCAGCCGAGCGTGGGCGCACTGCGCTCGACGTGCTGGGCGTCGAGCTGAGCCAGCACCTGGGCCAGGGCCTGGCGCCAGTCGGGGTGGCTTGCGTGGGCCTGGACGAAGGGCAGCATGTGGGCGGGTCGAGGCGAGCGTTGCGGCCGCTGCTCAGCGCTTGCGCGGTGCCCGCGTGGCCGGGGCCGGCTTCAGGGCGGCGCTGCCAGAGCCGGCCGCGACCGCCGAGGCCGGCGCCGAGCGCGGCGCACTCTTGGCGGCTCGACCGCTTGCGGCGCGCGGCGCAGGCTCGGCGCTCGTGCGCACCGCGGTTTTGGCATCTGCACGGTGCGCTGCCGCCACGCCGCCCGGGAACTGGCGCGCCGACCCGGCAGCGGCCTCCTGCATGGCCGTGCTGGCGAGCTGCGCAAACTGCTGGGTGAGCGCGCCCCACCATTGGGTCGGGTCCACAACGGAATTCTGTGGCGCGGCGCCGCGCTCGACGCCCGCTTGCGCGGCGTCTTCGAGCGCCTTCTCGTTGGGCTCCTCGGGCGCTGGGTCGAGCGGGCGTGGCTCGACTTTGGCGGGCGACGCGGTGGCCTGGGCAAGCGGAAACTTGACCATCATGGACTGGCGCAGGTCGTCGACCTGCACGTTCATGGTCTTCAAGGTGGACAAGGTCATGCGCTGCACTTCCAGGGCCTGGATCGTGGCCGACAGCATGCGCGCGTTCTGCTCAAGCCAGAACTGCACCGTGCGCAACTCGTTGATGCGCTTTTCGATCTCTTGCGGGTCCAGCGTCGGCGCCACCCACTGGCCGATGCCGGGCAGCACCGAGCCGGCGTTCTTGGCCAGGCTCTGGAGAAAGTCGAATCCGGGGACCATTTTCGCAAAGTCGGGGGCGTCGGCGGCCATGGTGTCTCCTGTGAGGGCGTGCGGCCCGGTCGTTTACTGCCTGCGATTGTGCGGCGAGTGCATGCGCTTGGGAACGAGCAAACCCAAGGCGGCCACGCACTGGAGCACGCGCACCCTGGCCGCCGAGCTGGGCGTGAGTGCGGCCAGTGGCTCGCGCCACTGTCGCAAGAACGGCTTGAAACCACATCTGGTGCGCGGCTTCAAGGTCTCGCGCGGCCCGAAGTTCGTGGAGAAGCTCGAAGACATCGCGGGCCTGTACATGTCGCCCGAGCACGCGCTGGTGCTGTGCGTTGATGAAAAGAGCCAGGTGCAGGCGCTGGACCGCACGCAGCCCGGGTTGGCGATGAAGCAGGGGCGCGCCGCCACGCTGACGCACGACTACAAGCGCAACGGCACGACCGGCTGCGCCGAGGCGTGTTCACCAGCGT
>JANONH010000591.1:0-2619 GCA_031420735.1 Methylibium sp. | reverse complement strand
ATCGGCTCGGGCCTCACCGGCGTGATGTACGTGCTCGACGAGCCCAGCATCGGCCTGCACCAGCGCGACAACGAGCGCCTCATCGGCACGCTCGAGCACTTGCGCGACCTCGGCAACAGCGTGCTGGTGGTCGAGCACGACGAAGACATGATCCGCGCCGCCGACCACGTCATCGACATGGGCCGCGGCGCCGGCGTGCACGGCGGGCGCGTCATCGCGCAGGGCAGCGTGGCCGACGTCTGCGCCGCCGCCGAGTCGCTGACCGGCCAATACCTCGCAGGCACATTGCGCATTGCCGTGCCCGAGCGCCGCACGCCCTGGCGCTCGGAGCCGCTCGCCGGGGGGCCGGGCCGCAAGTCGCTCACCGAGGCGCCGGGTCAGCCGCCGCGCAAGGCCCGGCACGAGCCGACCCCCGGCCAGCGCGCCTGGGCCGAGCGCGGCACCATCACCGCCCTGCGCATCGTCAATGCCCGCGGCAACAACCTCAAGGGCGTCAGCGCCGACATCCCGGTGGGCCTCTTCACCTGCGTCACCGGTGTTTCGGGCTCGGGCAAGAGCACGCTGGTCAACGACACGCTCTACGCCGCCGTGGCACGCAAGCTTTATCAGAGCCACCTCGACCCGGCACCGCACGACGCGATCGAAGGCATCGAGCACTTCGACAAGGTCATCAACGTCGACCAGTCGCCCATCGGCCGCACGCCGCGCAGCAACCCGGCCACCTACACCGGCCTGTTCACGCCGATCCGCGAGTTGTTTGCCGAAGTGCCGGCCGCCCGCGAGCGCGGCTACGGGCCAGGCCGCTTTTCCTTCAACGTGGCCGGAGGGCGCTGCGAAGCCTGCCAAGGCGACGGCATGCTCAAGGTCGAGATGCATTTCCTGCCCGACATCTACGTGCCCTGCGACGTCTGTCGCGGCGCGCGCTACAACCGCGAGACGCTCGAGATCTTCTACAAGGGCAAGAACATCACCGAAGTCCTCGAGCTCACGGTGGAAGACGCTCACGCCTACTTCAGCGCCGTGCCGGCTATCGCACGCAAGCTCCAGACCTTGCTCGACGTCGGCCTGGGCTACATCACCCTGGGCCAGAGCGCCACCACGCTCTCGGGCGGCGAGGCGCAGCGCGTGAAGCTGGCGCTCGAACTGAGCAAGCGCGACACCGGCCGCACGCTCTACATCCTCGACGAGCCCACCACCGGTCTGCACTTTGCCGACATCGCGCTGCTGCTCGGCGTGCTGCACCAGTTGCGCGACGCCGGCAACACTTTGGTGGTGATCGAGCACAACCTGGACGTCATCAAGACCGCCGATTGGCTCATCGACATGGGCCCCGAAGGCGGCGCGGGCGGCGGCGCGGTGGTGGCCGTGGGCACGCCCGAAGACGTGGCGGCCAACCCGGCCAGCCACACCGGGCGCTACCTGGCGCCGCTGCTGGGCCCGTTCAAGTCGAATTCAGCCAGCCGTCGCCCGGCATGATCTGCGGCATGAACTCGTCGAACAGCGGCACCGTGAAGGCCGTGGCGCGGTGTCGCCGTGGCGCGGGGATTCAGGGCCACCGTCGTCGCGATATTTGCCAATTGATCGGGCGGCTCTGTCGCCAGGCGCAGGCCAGACGAAATACCAAGCGGCACCGCGAGAATTTCCGACGACGCCGCAGAACCGAAGGCAAGATTTCACGTGCGCAACAGCGTGCAACACCAAACTAGACTGCGCCACGCCCAAGGAGATTCGTCATGAGCCTGCAGATCGACTACTACCTCGCACCCCAGTCGCCCTACACCTACCTGGGCCACCTGCGTTTTTGGGACATCGCCCGTGCCGCCGGGGCCAGCATCCGTGTCCTGCCGGTGGACCTGGGCGGCAGGGTGTTTCCGGTCTCGGGCGGTCTGCCGCTTGGCAAGCGAGCCCCGCAGCGCCAGGCTTATCGCTTGCTCGAGCTCAAGCGCTTCAGCGAATGGCTGCACGTGCCGATGAACGTGGAGCCGAAATTCTTTCCCGTGCCGGCCGACGACGCGGCGCGGCTCATCATCGCGGTGGACCTGCACGACGGCGCGCATGCCGCCATGTCGCTCACCGACAGCATCTTGCGCGCGGTCTGGGAGCAAGACCGCAACATCGCCGACGAGGCGGTGCTGGCCGGTTTGCTGGCCGAGCGGGAGCTGCCCGCCAAACGGCTGGAGATGGCGCATTCGCAGGCCGTGCAAGAGCGCTACGAGGCCGATTCGCAGGCCGCCGTGGACGCGGGCGTCTTCGGCGCGCCGAGCTACGTGATCGACGGCGAGATTTTTTGGGGCCAGGACCGGCTCGACTTCCTCGAGCGGCGGCTCAAGCGCGGCTGAGGGCGCGTGAGCCGGGGCCGCGCTGAGCGCGAGCGAGCCGTGCGGCTCATTCGGTGTGATCACTATGGAACCCATGATCCAGTTGCACAAAGCAGCCACGAGATCTGGTTTAACCCGGCGTTGAACCGTTACACCGCCGTCCCCAACCACCCCTGCGATACGCCCGCAACTTCTCGGATCGCCCGGTGCGGACCTGCATGCCGGGCAGTGTGCCGGGGCTGCCCGCGCTCATGCGGGCCACGGTGCCGATGCATCGCGATAATGGCGCGATGCTCTGGAT
>JANONH010000590.1:0-9584 GCA_031420735.1 Methylibium sp. | reverse complement strand
CCAGCCGTGGGCAGCGCCGGTCAGCACGATCTCTTGCGCCTCGGCCACGACCCGGCCGCCGCGCTGCCAGGACAGATGGCGCGGCTCGGCGGCCAGCAGCGTGTGGCCGCGCCGCGCCGCCTCGCGCATCATCGCGAAGCTCGAGTCCTTGGAGATGTTGAACAAGCCGATCGGGTCGGCGACGAAAAGCAGTTTCATTGCGGGTCATCCTGACTGGGGGCGCAGGCGCCACTGTTGCATAGCCGGGCCGACCCTGCCCGAGCAACGACGGCCAGCCTGCGCGGGCCGGCGCAACCCCAGGTTTGTACCGACACCGCGGCCACGGTTCTTGCCGAAACGTGATAGCCGGCGGGTCGATGCGCTTCGCATACTCTCGGCAAGCCAGACGTCGCCTGGCCGTGCATGGGAGGGCGAATCGATGAACGGTGTTCGCAGGTGGCAAGGCACGACGATGCGCGCTCTGACATTGGCCGCCTGGCTGGCCGGTGCGTGGCTGCCGATCGCGGCCGAAGCCGCCGGCCCCAAGTCCGCCGCCGCGGTGCCCGACGAACTGCCGGTGGAGACACTCACCGTCGGCCCGATTCCCGCCCAGGCGAGCGAGCGCGTCTATGTTGCCGACATCGCCATCAGCCACATTTCCGACGGCCTCATCCGCGTCTTCGATGCGCGGCGCGGCCGCTTCCTCGGCATGGTGTCGACCGGCTATCTGGGCAATTTCGCCCTGAGCCCCAAGGCCGACGAGATCTACGTCGCGACCACCTACCTCAGCCGCGGCTGGCACGGCGAGCGCACCGACGTGCTGGAAGTCCACGACACCGCCAACCTCGGTTTCAAATACGAAGTGGTGCTGCCGGCCAAGCGCGCCCAGGCCCTCAACTACCGCGGTTTGGTGCGCACCACCGGCAACGGTCGTTTCGTGCTGGTGCAAAACGCCACGCCCGCCACATCGATCACGGTGGTCGACCTCACCCAGCGCAAGGTCGTGTCCGAAGTGCCCACGCCGGGCTGTTGGGGCGTGCTGCCCGCCGCCAGCCACGGCAGCCGCTTCTCCATGCTGTGCGGCGACGGCAAGCTGACCACCATCACGCTCGACGAGCAAGGCCAGGCCAGCGAGCGCCGGGTCAGCGAGAAATTCTTCGACGCCGACGCCGACGCCTGGTTTCACCATGCCGAACAATCGGGTGATCGCTATTGGTTCGTCTCCTTCAAGGGCACCTTGACCGAGCTCGACCTCGGCGGTGCGGTGGCCGCGCTCAAACAGACCCGCGCGCTGGTCGACGCAGCGGGCCAGCGTGCCGGCTGGCGCCCCGGCGGCTACCAGAACTTCGCGGTCGACCCCACGGGCCGCTGGCTGGTGCTGGCCATGCACGAGCAGGGCCGCGAAGGCTCGCACAAGCGCCCGGCCAAGCAGCTCTGGACCGTCGACCTCGCCTCCGGCCGTCGGGTCGCCACCGCACCCGGCCATGGCACGGCCTCGCTCACTTTCTCGCGCAATGGTGAGCGGCTGCATGCGATCAACGGCGAAACCGGCGCGCTGCGCATCTGGCAGTGGGGCGCCAAGGGCGCCGGCAAGTTGCTTGCCACCGTCGAGCGCGCTGGCGAAGCGGCCCTGCACCTCGAGTCGCACGACTGATGATGAATCACTCGCCTCCGTCGCGGCTTCGCCGCTCCCCCTTAGGGGGCAGAGGCCCGCGGCTTCAAGCCGACCTGCGTCGGCTCGGAGGGGCCGAGGAGTGGCCACGTCTCGCGGCCAAGCGCGCAGCCCGCTTGCGGCCGCCCGGCCGCTGGCACTGAAGGCCCGCGATCCATGTGGTCCGTTGCAGTGATCGATCCCTTGCTCGCGAGCATCGCGGCGGTGGCGGTGGCCGTGTTGTTTGCGCATGCGGCCGTGGTGAAGCTCGGCGACCCGGCCTTGTTCGAGCAGCATCTGGCCGCCTACGGTGTGCCGCATGGCCTGTTGGCTGTGGCCACGCGCGCCGTGCCGGCGCTCGAAGCCCTGGCCGCCATGCTGCTGCTGACACCGCCGCTGCGCACGCCGGGCGCGCTGCTCGCCGCCGCTTTGCTCGTCGCCTATGCGGCGGCCATGGCCACCAACCTTTGGCGGGGCCATGCCCTCGACTGCGGCTGCGGCGGCCCGGCCTTGCCGGTGTCGTGGGCCCTGGTGGCGCGCAATGCCGCGCTGGCCGGACTGGCACTCGCTGCGGCGGCACCGCTTAGCGCGCGCATGATGGGCCATGCCGACTTCGCGGTGCTGGCCGCGGCGGTGGCGTTGGCCAGCCTGCTCTATGCCGCTTTCAACCAGGTGCTGCGCCATCGCAGCGGCCCCTCCGAGGAGAGAAGCTCTTGGATGCACTGACCGTCTCCGTGGTCCTCTTGTGGCTGGCCGTGCTGGCACTCGGGCTCATGCTGTGGGCGCTCTCGCGCCAGGTCGGCGTGCTGTTCGAGCGGGTTGCGCCGATGGGCGCACTGATCACCGACGCCGGCCCGCCGGTGGGCGCGCCTTCGCCGAGCTTTGCGCTCACCGGCCTGCAGTCGGAGCCGGTGACCATCGGCGGCCCGCAGGCGCTGCCGATGCTGCTGTTCTTCCTCGCGCCGACCTGTCCGGTGTGCAAGAAGCTCATTCCCGTGCTCAAGGCACTGGTGCACGACGAGCGGCGACGCCTTGGCGTCGTGCTGGCGAGCGACGGCGAGGCGCCGGCGCACCTCGGCTTCGTGCGCGAGCACGGCCTGCAGGCGCTGCCCTATGTGCTGAGCACCGAACTCGGCATGAGCTTTCGCGTCTCGCGCCTGCCCTACGCGGTGCTGCTCGACAAGCAGGGCCTGGTGGCGGCCAAGGGTCTGGTTAATTCGCGGGAACAACTCGACAGCCTGCTCAACGCCCACGACATGGGCCAGGCATCGATCCAGCACTACCTCGGCGGCTCGCCCGTCTGAGCCACGGAGACTGACCATGCGCTCGCTGTTTGAATGGTTCGACCGCCGCACCGAGCGCAGCTTGCGCCAAGTGGCACACAGCCACGGCCGCCGCAGCCTGATCACGCGGCTCGGCGTGGCTCTCGTGGGCGGCGCGGCGCTGCCGATGCTGCCCTTCGACCGCAGCGGCCAGTTCATGGGCGCCCAGGCGGCCGAGCCGGGCAAGAAGAACGCCGCGAAGACGGCCGCACTCGACCCGAGCGCCGACCCCGAGAAGTGCGAATACTGGCGCTACTGCGCCTTCGACGGCTACCTGTGCACCTGCTGCGGCGGCACCCTCACCCAGTGCCCGCCCGGCACCGACGCCTCGAAGGTGAGCTGGGTCGGCACCTGCCTGAACCCGGTGGACGGCCGCCACTACCTCGTCTCCTACAACGATTGCTGCGGCAAGGGCTCGTGCGGCGAATGCCTGTGCAACAACAACGAACGCGAACGCCCGGGCTACCGTCTGGGCGTGCACAACGACATCAACTGGTGCATGGCCAACACCAACTCGATGTTCCATTGCACGACCGCCATCATCGTGGGCGTGGCATGAGTGCTGCGCCCGGCCGCTTGAAGCAAAGATCGCTCTCACTTGACGCGACAGCGCGGAGCGCGAAGGCTGCCCCGATGAACGCGCGACGCTTCCCATGCGGGGGGGCGCGCCGCTTGCAATGGCTGCTGCGGTGAATGTCGCCCCGGCCGTCGCTGTCGGCTCGGCGCTGCTGCTCGCTTTGCCGGCGTACGCCGGCCCAGACGGCGCGACGCTCTACGCCGAGCAGTGCGCGGCCTGCCACCAGGCCGACGGCTCCGGCACGGTCGGCCTGGCCCCGCCGCTCACCGGCGATCACTGGTTGCGGCTTGGCGCCGACCGCGGCTATCTGCCCACCGTACTGCTCAAAGGGCTGGCCGGGCCGATCCAGCTTCCTGGCCGGGTCTTCGTCGGCAGCATGCCGGCGTTCGCCAGCGTCCTGAAAGACGACGAAGTGGTCGCACTTGTGGCGCATGTGAGGCGCCTGCAAGGCGCCAGCGACACGGCGCCCGAAAGCAGTGTCTCGAGCATCGATGAGGTGAAGGCGCTGCGCGAGGCGCCGGGCAGCCCGTCGCGTTCGCGCCAGCGCCGCGTGCAGGCGCTCGGGAGCTGAGCCGGTGCGCGCCGTCGCCCGCCGCCAGCCTGCACGCACGCGGCGGCTGGCGGCATGGCTGGCCACCGGCGCCATGCTCGGCGCGGTGAGCGCAGGCGCCGTCGCCGGCACGCTCGGCCGGCAAGTCGAGCCGCGTGCGGGCGCACCGTCGGTCGCCGTGACCACCAGCGTGCGCAGCCTCTACGTGCTCAATTGCGCCGGCTGCCACGGCCGCGACGGCGCCGGCTCGCCGACCGGCAATGTGCCCGACATGCGCCAGCTCGGCCGCTTTCTCCTGCTCAACGGCGGACGCGAGTTCGTCGTCAAGGTGCCCGGCGTCATGGGCTCGGGCTTGAGCGACCAGCAGGTGGCCGACGTGACCAACTGGGTGCTCGTCACGCTGGCGAGCGCCTCGGTTCCCGCCGGCCACACCCCCTACGACGCCGCCGAAGTGCGCAGCGCGCGAGCTGCCGTGCCGATCGATGTGGCCGCCGAGCGCGCGCGCCTGGCGGCAGAGGCCCGCGCGCGCGGCATCGCACTCGACTGAAGTTCAAACAACCCCAGGCGCCCGCAGCGGCGCCCCGAGAAGGAAGACCGATGACGAAGTTCTCTGCTTTGTGCGCCACGCTCACGCTGCTCTGCGCCGCCACGCCCGCATCGGCCGCCACCGAAGCGCAGGCTCAGACGCTCGGCAAGGAACTCACGCCGATGGGCGCCGAGCGCGCCGCCAACAAGGACGGCAGCATCCCGGCCTGGATCGGCGGCGACCTCAAGCCGCCGACCAACTGGAAGCCGGGCCAGCCGCGGCCCGACCCCTACGCCGCCGACAAGCTGCTGTTCTCCATCGACGCCGCCAATGCAGACCAGCACAAGGAGCGGCTGAGCGAAGGGCAGTACGCGCTGCTCAAGACGCTCAAGGGCTACCGCATGGACGTCTACCCGACGCGGCGCTCCTGCGGCTACCCCGATGCCGTCTACGCCAACACGCGCAAGAACGCCACCGGCGCAGCACTCGCTGCCAACGGCCACGACCTCGAGCGGGCGGTCACCGGCGGCGTGCCCTTCCCGCTGCCCGCCAGCGGCGCCGAGGCGATGTGGAACCACAAGCTGCGCTGGCTCGGCGAAGGGCGCATCGAGCGTTACTCCACCGTCTTCTCGCAGCCCGGCGACGGCAAGTTCGTGCCGCTGGTGCAAGACCAGTGGACCGCCACGCCCAACGGCAACCTCGCCGGCAAGGCCATGCCCGAGGGCGAGGGCGTCGAGTACCGCCTGCTCAACGAGGTCGTGACGCCGCCCGCTCGCACCGGCGAGCTGATCCTGCTGCACTACTTCCTGGCCAAGGACAACGACGCCTGGCTCTACTTCCCCGGCCAGCGCCGCGTACGCCGCGCACCGACCTTTTCGTACGACAACCCGGTGCCCGGCTACGAGAATCTGCTGGCCATCGACCAGTACCCCATGTTCGGCGGCCGCCTGGACCGCTACGACTGGAAGCTGCAGGGCAAGCAGGAACTATTTGTTCCCTACAACACCTTTCGTTTCAGCGACGAGAGCAAGAAGCTCGCGGAGGTGTTCGGCCCGGCCTACCCCAAACGCGACCTGGTGCGCTACGAAGCGCACCGCGTCTGGAAGATCGAGGCCACCGTCAAGGCCGGGCAGCGCCACACCTTCCCCAAGCGCGTGGTCTACCTCGACGAAGACACCTGGATGATGCTCGCCACCGACCTCTACGACGCGCAGGGCAAGGTCTGGCGGGTGCAGGAATCCTTCCCCTACAGCGCCTGGGAGCTGCCGGCCTGCGTCTACCAAGGCTACATCATCTACGACCTGAACGTGGGCCGCTACATGGCCGACAACATGCCGCAGGAGGGCCGCGTCGACTGGCTCGCCGGGCGCGAAGGCCGCATCGAGCCCACGCGCTTCAACGCCGACGAACTGCGCCGCGCCGGCGCACGCTGAAGGGGAGCCGCACCATGAACACCCGCACCCGCACCCTCTGCACCCGGCGTCGCGCAAGCGCCTGGGCCGCCCTGCTCGGCCTTGGCATCGCCCTGCCGGCGCATGCCGTGCGCACCACCACCGAAAGCGGCATCGAGCTCGACTTCGGCTCGACGCTTTCGGTCGGCCTGCAAATGCGCCTCGAGAACCGGCGCAGCACCAGCCTGGGCAACGACAACGGCGGCTCGGTGCCGACCGGCGCGCCGCTCGGCTCCTTGTTCAACGGCCCCGGCAACGACGGCGCCGCCAACCCCGACTTCAACGTGCTCAACGCCGACGACGGCAACCTCAACTACATGCGCGGCGACATCGTCTCGGCCGCCTTCAAAGGAACGCACGAGTTCGGCCTGAAGGCGCCCGGCGGCTGGCGCGCACTGGCCCGCGGCACCTGGGTCGGCGACGCACGCGCCGGCCACACCCGGCGCACCGAGTTGTCCGACGAGGCCAAGGACATCGCGGTGCGCAACTTCACCATGCTCGACCTCTGGGTCTCCAAGGACTGGAAGATCTTCGATGGCCGCACGACCACCGTGCGCCTGGGCAACCAGGTGATCAGTTGGGGCGAAGACATCTTTTTCATCGGCGGCATCAACCAGATCAACGCCTTCGACCTGCGCAAGCTCCGCACCCCCGGCGCCCAGGTCAAGGAGATCCTGCGCCCGGCGCCGATGCTCAGCGTCAACGCGGGCCTGGCCGATGGCCTGAGCGCCGAGGCCTACTACCAGTGGCGCTGGAACGCGTTTCGCTTCGACCCGGTGGGCACCTTCTTCTCCGGCGCCGACGTGGTGGGCGCCGGCCAGCGCCCGGCCTACATCCCGAGTTCGCTGCTTACGGGCTTTGGCCTGTGCACGCCGCCCACGCCCTGCGGCGACATCGGTGCGGGCATTCAGCCGGGCGTCAACGTCATGGGCTTCGAGGGCAACAAGCTCCCGCCCAAGGGGCAGCAGTTCGGCTTTGCGGTGCGCTTCAAGCCCAAGACCTGGGACACCGAGTTCGCGCTCTACTACGAGCGCTACCACGACAAGCTGCCGTTCACGACCCTGTTCACCGACCCGGCTTACGCAACGCAGAACGTCGCCAACATCGGCTACTACAACGAGTACGGCAGCAACAAAAATCTCTACGGCGCCTCGTTCAACACCAAGGTCGGCCCGGTCGCGGTGGGCGGCGAAATCTCCTACCGGCCGCGCGATTCGGTGGCCATCGACGGCAGCGTGCCGTTTGCCGGCGCCTTCAGCATCTTCGAGCCGGCCAATGCCGACGCCGCCGGGCGCGTCACGGTGCGCGGCTACACCGAAGAGAAAAAGTTCCAGGCACACCTTACAGGCCTCTACTTCACCGAGGTCAATTCGCCGATGGGCGCGCTGGTCAAGGCGCTCGGCGCCGCCGAAGGCACCTTGCTCGCCGAGGTGGCGGTGACGCACTACCCGGACTTGCAGGTGGGCACCATTCCCTACCTCATCTTCCCGTCCTACGAATCGCCGACCCAGACTTCCTGGGGCTACGCTTTCGAGTTCGACTTGAGCTACCCGCGCGTCTGGGGCAGCGAATGGAACCTCACCCAGGTCACCGTGTTCACGCACGACGTGAAGGGCATTTCGCCCAACACCCTGCCCTTCGTCAAGGGCCGCAAGTCGCTGTTCCTCGGCCTGAACTTCGACAACAGCTCGGTCTGGAAGACGCAGATCGGCTATGCCCGGTTCTTCGGCGGCGGCTTGACCAACCTGATCCAGGACCGGGACAACCTGTCGGTGAGCTCCTCCTACACTTTCTGACGCAATGAAGCCCTGCGACTCACGGCGCGCTGTCGTGCCCCAGGCGCCGGCCCGCCGCCGGGTGGCCGCGGTGTGGGCTTCAGTGCTGGGCCGCGCGGCCGCCGGCTCAGCCGCGCGGCCCGCTGCCACCCGAGCCGAGCCTGCCATGCTTGCCCGACTGGTCGGCGCCATCGAGCGCGCGGTGTTCGGCCACCGCGCCCTGGTGTTGCTGGCGCTGGCGCTGTTCACGCTCGTGATGGGTGTATTTGCCGCGCGGCTGCACATGAGCGCGGGCTTCGGCAAGCAGTTGCCCATCGGCCACGAATACACCGACACCTTCGTCAAGTACCAGCGGGTGCTGTTCGGCGCCAACCGGCTGGTGGTGGTGGTGCACGCACGCCAGGGCGACATCTGGACGCCGCACGCCCTGCGGCGGCTCAACGACGTGACGCAGGCGCTCGTCTACCTGCCCGGCGTCGACCGCCGCAGCGTGAGCTCGCTCTGGACGCCCAACACGCGCGTGATGCAGGTCACCGAAGAAGGCTACGAGGCGCGCGACGTGATCGGCGGCGACATCACGCCCGACCAGCTCGACGCCGCCACGGTTGCGCGCATCCGCGACAACGTCGTGCAGGGCGGCTACGTCGGAAGTCTCGTCGCCAACGACTTCTCCGGCGCCATGGTCACGGCCGACCTGCTCGACACCGACCCGCGCACCGGCGCAGCCACCGACTACATCGCGTTGGGCCCGCGCATCGAAAGCGAACTGCGCAGCCGCTTCGAAGACGCCGCGATCGAGATCCGCATCATCGGCTTCGCCAAGCAGATCAGCGACATCGCCGAAGGCGCCAAGGGCGTGGTGATGTTCTTCGCGCTGGCCTTCGTGCTCACCGCGCTGGCGGTGTGGGGCTACTGCCGCTCGTGGGCCTTTACCGCGGCGGCGCTGGTGTGCTCGCTGGTGTCGCTGGTGTGGCAGTTCGGCAGCCTGTACCTGCTCGGCTACGGCCTCGATCCGCTGGCGGTGCTGGTGCCTTTCCTCGTGTTTGCCATCGGCGTGTCGCACGGCGTGCAGCAGATCAACTTCATCGTGCGCGAGATCGGCGCCGGCCGCACGCCGTTGGCCGCGGCGCGCGCGAGTTTCGGCGCGCTGCTGGTGCCCGGCACGATGGCGCTGCTGACCGCCTTTGTCGGCTTTGCCACCTTGCTGCTGGTGCCGATCCCGGCGATCCGCGAGCTGGCCATCACGGCCGCGCTCGGCGTGGCCTACAAGATCGTCACCAACCTGGTGATGCTGCCGGTGGTCGCCTCCTACGTGCGGCCCTCGGCGGGCTACGCCGTGCGCATGCAGCACCTGCGTGAGCGGCGTGCCGCGGCGGTGGGCGTGCTGGCGCGCCTGGCCGAGCCGGCGCCGGCGCGTTGGGTGGTGCTGGCCGGGCTTGTACTGTTCGCGCTGGCCGTGTGGGGCGGCCTGGGCCGCCACGTCGGCTACGTGCAGCCGGGTGCGCCCGAGCTGCGCGACAGCGCGCGCTACAACCGCGACGCGGTGGGCATTGCCGATAAGTTCTCGGTCGGCCTGGACGTCCTCACCGTCGTCAACGAAACCGCGCCCGACAGTTGCTCCGACTACGCGCGCATGGTCTACATCGACGAGCTGGCCTGGGAGCTGGCCAACACCGCCGGCGTGATCGGCACCCGCTCGCTGCCCGGGCTGGTCAAGCTCGGTGCGGCGGGCTTCAACGAAGGCAACCCGAAG
>JANONH010000589.1:0-1540 GCA_031420735.1 Methylibium sp. | reverse complement strand
GGACGATGCGGTCGCGGTCGCGCTGGTAGTCGTCGCGCGTGGGCGCTGCGGGCTCGGCGATGCGGCGTCCGCGGCCGAGCGCAGGGTCGCTGGCGTAAGGCGCCAGCGGCCGCCGCCCGTGCCCGGCTTCGATCACGCGCTTGTTGCCGCCATGGCGCCGCTCAGCCGCAACAGCGCGCGAGCACCCGGCGCACGGCTGCTTCGGGCGCGGTGCGGACCACGGCATGCCCGATGCGGTCGAGCAGCACGAAGCGGGTGTCGCCGCCCTCGGCCTTCTTGTCGTGGCTCATGAGTTCGAGCCAACGCTCGGGCGTGAAGGCGGGCGCACGCAGCGGCAAGCCGGCGCGACGCACCAGCTCGCGAATGCGCACTGAGTCGGCGGCCGAAAGCAAACCCAGCTCGACCGACAGCTCGGCGGCCATCACCATGCCGCAACCCACGGCCTCGCCATGCAGCCACTCGCCGTAACCGAGCCCGGCTTCGATGGCGTGGCCGAAGGTGTGGCCAAAATTAAGGATCGCACGCAGGCCCGCCTCGCGCTCGTCGCCGCTCACCACCTCGGCCTTGATCTCGCATGAGCGCCGAATGGCGTGGCGCAAACTCGCGGCGTCGCGCGCCAGCAGTGCCTCGAGATGGGCCTCCACCCAGCCGAAGAAAGCGGCATCGAACACCGGCCCGTACTTGATGACTTCGGCCAGACCGGCGCGCCACTCGCGCTCGGGCAGGGAGGCAAGCACGTCGAGGTCGGCCACCACCGCGAGCGGCTGGTAAAACGCACCGATCATGTTCTTGCCACGCGGATGGTTGATGCCGGTCTTGCCGCCGACCGAAGAATCCACCTGGGCCAGCAAGGTGGTTGGCAGTTGCACGAAGGGCACGCCGCGCATGTAGCTGGCCGCAGCAAAGCCGGTGATGTCGCCCACCACGCCGCCACCGAGCGCGTAGAGCACGGTCTTGCGGTCGGCGCCTTGTGCGAGCAGGGCGTCGAAGACGAGGTCGAGCGTCTGCCAGTGCTTGTGCGCCTCGCCGTCGGGGAGTGCCAGCAACTCGACCCGGGCGTGGCGCTGGCGCAGCAAGCCGAGCAAGGCCTCGGCATAGAGCGGCGCCACCGTGGTGTTGCTCACCACCAGGGCGCTCGCCGAGCGCGGCACGGCGTCGAAGCTGGAAGCGCGGTCGAGCAGCCCAGGGCCGATGAGGATCGGGTAACTGCGCTCGCCGAGATCGATGCGCAGCGTGTCGGGGTCGCTCAGGGTCGGGCCAGAGGGGCTGGCGGGGGCTCGCATGGGGTCAGTGTACGAGCGCCCCGAGCGCCCTTTATACGGGGCGGTTTCAAGTCTGAAGTGCAACGGTCGTTAATCAACGAATTGAAGACGCTGGCTGTTTGCCAGCGTCGGCAATTCGCCTGCGTTGCGTTGCGTGCTTGCAAGGCTTTGGTCGGGCCGCGGGCACAGCGCAGTGGCTTGCCCTTCGCTGCGCTCCGGGTCCCCTGTGCTCCTCGACTCTGGGTCGCGCCGCATAACTCCCTGCACTCACTGCGTTC
>JANONH010000588.1:0-3872 GCA_031420735.1 Methylibium sp. | reverse complement strand
GCGCATCGGCGGCGCGAGCGTGCCGACCGTGGCGACCTGGAGCCTGGACGTCGCCTTGCCGGCCGAGCAGAAGGGCACGCACATGTCGCGTTTCGTGGCCGGCCTCGACGCGCTCAGCGCCTCGCAGCAGCCGCTCGAGGCCGCGTCGCTGCGCACCGAACTCGGCGCCATGCTCGACAAGCTCCACGCCTCGGAGGGCCGCATCGAGGCGCGCTTCCCCTTTTTCATGCGCAAGCACGCGCCGGTCTCGGGGGTGGCGAGCCTGCTCGACTATGAAGGCGCCTGGATCGCCCAGCGGCGCGCCGGCACCACCACGCTTTGGCTCGAAGTGGGCGTGCCAGTGAAGACCCTCTGCCCCTGCTCCAAGGAGATCTCCGACTACGGTGCGCACAACCAACGCTCCGTGGTCACGATCCGCGCCGAGCTCGCGGGCGACGCGCTCGGGCTCGAGACCCTGGTGCGCTTTGCCGAAGAGTCCGCGTCCAGCGAAATCTGGGGCTTGCTCAAGCGCCCCGACGAAAAGTGGATCACCGAGCGCGCCTACGAGAACCCGAAGTTCGTCGAGGACCTGGTGCGCGACGTCGCACTCCGGCTCGACGCCGAAGCGCAGGTGGCCGGCTACCGCGTCGAAGTGGAGAACTTCGAGTCGATCCACAACCACAGCGCCTTCGCCGTCATCGAGCGCGGCTAAGAGGGTGTGAACCATCCGTCGTGCCCCGCTCGGACACGCCGGATTAATTCACACTCTCTGAGCGCCGGCAGCGGCGCTGGGAGACGAGGCCAGAGCCGGGCAGCGGCCCAGTTTGGCCAGCAGCTCGAGGCCACGCGCCGCCTCGAACCGGTGCTTGCGCCTTCGCTTAAGCGCAGCCCCGAGCCTCGGTCTGCGCTTTCGCTTTAGCAGAGCCCGAGCCGCACGCCAAGCGAGGCAGCGTGGAGTCGGCTCAATGCGATCCTCGGCTACGTTGCGCTGGCCCCGGAGAGGGCGCACCGCCGGTACGCTGGGCCCAACCGATAGGCGGCGGCGCATGCCCCAGCATTACCAGGACGAGTTGCTGGAGCGCCACCCGCGCGCCGTGCTTGACGACGTCGCTCGGCATGCAGAAACCCATCGACCAACCGCCCTGACGACTTTTAAATTAATCTCTTGGGGGTAGTTTTTCGAAAGAGGCGGCACCGACGCGCGTCCGCCAGTAGCCTGGCTTGCGCCTGAAAGGCGCGACTGCCAGGACCACGACCTCGTCTTCGCGGACCAAGTACACGATGGAAAACTTGAACTTGCCGGGAAACACGCGGTGGGTACCGAATTTGTACGGAAAGCCTGCATCTGCAAACTCTGCTGCCGAGCCTCGGCCTTCTGAACAGCTTCGTCAAACCGTCTTCCGAGGGGTGGGCTGACCTTCGTGAAGTACTCGACTTCATAGAGGAACTCTTCGCGAGCTTCCTCGACGTAGCGAACAGTCCTCACCGCTGATGATGAATCTTGCGCGCCTCGGCGTGTACTTCCGTGGCGCAGACCAGTCGGGCAGTGCCGCACTCGACAGATTTGACGCAGCGCTCGATTTCTCGTTCCCAGGCTCCATCGAGCGGTTCGTCAGCCTCGTCAGGCAGCGAGGCAAGCAAGAGGTCTGCGAGGCGCGCCCTGTCTTGCGGCGAGAGAGCGATTGCTTGGCTAGTGAGCTGCTCGAAAGGGGTGGGCATTGGGCGACTCCGGTTCTGTGACAAGGCAGGGCAGCGCTGGGGGCTTCATGGAGCAGGCTAAGTGGCCGTGGGTGCGGCCTGGCGAATGAGTCAAGCGGTCAACGACGGAAAGATGCCAAGCTCGGAGCTGATGAAAATATACCGCGTGCCGCCACGTCGGGTTTGGGCAGCCTTTGGCGCTCTTTTCGAGCGAAGCCGCCGCGACGCCAAGCACGCGCCGCGGCCATGGGTTTGAGCACTGCCGCGTTTTCGCTGCACGAAATCTACTGGGCCGCGCGCAAGTTCTTCGAGGGGCTGGCGGGCGCGGCCATGCTGGTGGCTGCTCGGGATGAAGTTCTTCGGGGCGTAGCGCTCGAAGACGCAAGGACGCACCGCGTAGTCGGGTGCCAGGCCGCTGCAGTTGGGCAGGGCCGCGAAGGGGCCGGCCTTCAGGTGGCTGTAGAGCACCGGAGCCGTGAGAACGTTCTCGCACTTGACGTGGTCGCCATCGTCATCGCGATGATCGCCGGAGGCGCTGCTGACCTTGGCCTTGATGCAGACGATGCCTCCAGTGAATTAGTTCACGAACTGTCGGTGCTCATTCGAATTTCGGTCAATCTCTGGGTACACGCGGCGGCTCGTGCTCGGGCACCGGCACTTCAGCGCAGTCAGCAATCTCGATCACCGGCCAGGACCGCTCGGCGGCCACGGCCGCGAGGCGTGCGTCGGGCCGCACCGCTACTGGGTCGCTCACCGCCTCGAGCAGGGGCAGGTCGCCGGCTGAGTCGCTGTAGAACCAGCTGCGCTCGAAGTCCGCCAGGGCGGCCCCTTCGAGCGTGAGCGCGTCGCAAAGGCGGCTGAGCTTGTGCGCGCCAACGCAGGGGGCGCCCGCCGTCTCGCCGGTCAGGCGCCCGTGCGAGTCGCGTACCGCTTCGGTGGCGAGCACCTCGCCAATGCCGAAGGCAAAGGCGTAGCGCTCGGCGACGAAGCGGGTGGTGGCGGTGATGAGCACGCAGCGGTCGCCAGCAGCCAGGTGCCGCGCCACCAGGGCCAGCGCCGCCGCGGGCAGGCTCGGCGCGAGGCCCGCCTCGAACTCCACCAGCCAGGTGTCGAGCTCGTTGCGGCCGCTCTCGCGCAGCGGCGCGACCAGCGCGCGGTGCAGGGCGCGCACGTCGATCTCACCGGCCATGAAGCGCCGGCACTCCGCGAGGTAGTGCGTTTCGGCCTCGGCAGGCAGGCTGCCGCGCGCCACCAGAAAACGCAGCCAGGCCAGGCCGCTGTCGAAAGGAATCAGCGTGTGGTCAAGGTCGAACAGGGCCAGGCGCATGTGGGCTCGCTTCCAGCGTTGGTTTTATGAAGCGCGGCACCGCATGCGGCAGCACGCCGGCTCAAGTCTCACTGCCCGACTCGAGCAGCCGCGCCGGCAGCGCCCCGCGCAGCGCATTGCACACGACGATGGCCTCGGCACGCCGCAGATCGTCGCGCCAGAGGCTGCGCTCGCAGGCTGCCCAATCCGGGTCTTCGAGCAGCAGGCCGCGCATGATTCCGGGCAGGGCGCCGTCGGCCAGCGGCGGCGTGTACCACTGGCCGGCCAGACGCAGGAAGACATTGCTGCGCCCGCCTTCGACCAGCCGGCCATCGGCGGTGAAGAACAGGCTGTCGAACGCGCCCGCCGCTTCGGCCGCTGCCGTGCCGGCGTCGTAGGCCGCGCGCAGCGTGGTCTTGTGGCCGGCCAGTGGCCGCACGGCCGGCAGGGGCTCGGCGCAGCACAGCAGGCCGACCGCTGCCGGCTCGCTGCTGGCGAGGAAACGAAGCGCCGCCTGCGGCTGCGCGGAGTCGCCTCGGCGGGGCTCGGCCGAAGGCGCCGACGCCGCCGCGGACGCGGACGCGGGCGAAGACGCAGATACCGACGCAGACGCAGACACAGACACAGACACAGACACCGACGTGGGCTCAGACGCAGACGTAGAAGTAGACACCGACGCCGACACGGGCGTTGGCGCGGGTGCGGGTGCGGGTGCGGGCGGCGTGGGCGTGGGCGTGGGCGCCGATGCGGGCGCAGAAAGGCGCGCGGCGCGAAGCTCGACCCGCCCGCCGTGGTGCAGCGTGAGCCGAAGCCGCATCGGTGTGGTCGACTCGAGCGCCTGCAGCGCCTCGGCGAGCGCCGCGTCCACGCGGGCGGCGTCCCACTCGAA
>JANONH010000587.1:0-1678 GCA_031420735.1 Methylibium sp. | reverse complement strand
ACAACAAGCTCAGTCCCACCGACAGCCTCAACGCCCTGAAGGCCGCAATCGACCAGGGGGTGCGCTACATCACGCAAGGCAACGGCTCTTCGGTGGCCGGTGCACTGATCGACGCGGTCAACAAGCACAACGCGCGCAACCCGGGCAAGGAGGTTCTCTACCTCAACCACTCCGCGGTCGACCCCGAGCTCACCAATGCCAAGTGCAGCTACTGGCACTTTCGCTTCGACGCCGACAGCTCCATGAAGATGGAGGCGCTTACCACCTTCATTAAAGAGCGCCCCGACGTCAAGAAGGTCTACCTGCTCAACCAAAATTATTCCCACGGTCAGCAGGTCGAGCGCTATGCGCGCGAGAGCCTGGCCCGCAAGCGGCCCGACATCCAGATCGTCGGCTCCGACCTGCACCCGCTGGCCCAGGTGCGCGATTTCGCTCCCTACGTGGCCAAGATCCGCGCGGCAGGCGCCGACTCCGTGATCACCGGCAACTGGGGCTCGGACCTCGCCCTGCTGGTGAAGGCGGCCAACGAGGGCGGCTACGCCGGCAAGTTCTTCACCTACTACACCGGCGTGAGCGGCACGCCCACGGCGCTGGGCACGAGCTTCGACGGCCGCATTTTCCAGGCCGCCTACAGCCACTACCACCTGCCGGGCCAGATGGCGGCCTGGCAGAAGGAATACCGGGAAAGGTTCAACGACGACTTCTACGTCAGCTCGGTGATCCGCATCTTTGCCGCGCTCGGCGCGGCAATGGCCAAGGCCAAGTCGAGCGAGCCCTTGAAGGTGGCCGCTGCGCTCGAAGGCCTCAAGTTCGACGGCCAGGTCAACGGCGAAGTCGAGATGCGCAAAGCCGACCACCAACTGCAGCAGCCGCTCTACATCACGGTCTGGCAAAAGGCCGACGCCAAGTTCCCCTACAGCCCCGAGGGCACCGGCATGACGCTCGCGCCGCTCAAGGAGTTGCCGGCCTACGTGTCGAGCACGCCCACGAGCTGCCAGATGAAGCGGCCTTAGCCGCAGCACGGGCTCGCCGGCGGCGCGTTTCGTGCGCACCTTGTGCGCGCCGTCGTAGAGCCCGCCCCCACTTGCCTTGTCACCCGCAAAATCGATGGAGTTCTTCGCCATTTCCATGCTCAACGGCTTGAGCTTCGGGCTCATGCTGTTCATGCTGAGTGCCGGGCTCACGCTCATCTTCAGCATGATGGGTGTGCTTAATTTCGCGCACGCGAGCTTCTACATGCTGGGCGCCTACGTGGCCTACTCGGTGTCGCACTGGGTCGGTTTCTGGGTGGCCCTGTTGGTGGCGCCGCTGGTGGTGGGAAGCCTCGGCGCGCTGTTCGAGCAGAGCGTGCTGCGCAAGGTGCGCGGTGCGGGCCACGTGCCAGAACTGCTGGTGACCTTCGGTCTGGCCTATGTGGTCCTGGAACTGGTGCAACTGGTGTGGGGCCGCACGGCGCTTGCCTTCGCGGCGCCCGCGGCCTTGCAGGGGCCGGCTTTCACGCTGGTCGGCTCGGCCGGTGGGGGGCTCGGCGTGGTCTTCGCAGAGGCACCTGCGGCGCTGTGCGGCGCGGCAGGCACCGTGTGCTCGCCGTTCCCCGCCACGCGCGCCTTCATGATGGCCGTGGCGCTGGGCATGCTGCTGGCACTCAGCTTGCTGCTCAAGCGCACGCGCATCGGCC
>JANONH010000586.1:0-3253 GCA_031420735.1 Methylibium sp. | reverse complement strand
GGCCCGGTCATGACCAGGTCGCCGGTGGCGGCGAAGAAGGAGTAGGCGTCGTTGTTGGCGAGGTAGGCCGGCGCGTGCAGGCCCAGGGCCCGCGCGCGCGCCAGGGTGTCGGGGCCGATGAGGGCGCCGGCGTTGTCTTCGGTGCCGTCGATGCCGTCGGTGTCGCAGGCGATGGCCTGCACGCTGGCATTGCCGTCGAGCGCAATCGCCAGGGCAAGCAGAAACTCGACGTTGCGCCCGCCCCGGCCCTGGCCGCGCACGGTGACCGTGCCTTCGCCGCCGGAGAGCAGCACGCAGGGCATGTCGATCGGCTGGCCGTGGCGCACCACCTGGTGGGCGATGCCGGCGTGCACCAGCGCCATCTCGCGCGCCTCGCCCTCGATGGCATTGCCCAGGATGAGCGGCGTGACGCCGACCGCGCTGGCGAGCTTGGCGGCCGCCTGCAGCGAAAGCTGCGGCGTGGCGATCATGACCTGGCGCGTGCGCGCCAGGCGCGCGTCGCCGGGCTTGGGGGTTTCGTCGTGGCCGCGCTCGATGTGCGCGAGCGCCGCGCGCGGCTCGCAGATGGCGTACTTGCGCAGGATGGCCAGCGCGTCGGCGCAGGTGGTGGTGTCGGCCACCGTCGGCCCCGATGCGATGACCGAGGGGTCGTCGCCGGGGACGTCGGAGATGGTGAGCGTGAGCACCTGGGCCGGCGCGCAGGCTGCGGCCAGCCGACCGCCCTTGATGGCCGAGAGGTGCTTGCGCACGCAGTTCATCTCGGTGATGTTGGCGCCGCTCTTGAGCAGGGCGCGGTTGACCTGCTGCTTGTCTTCGAGCGTCAGGCCCAGGGCCGGCAATGCGAGCAAGGCGGAGCCGCCGCCGGAGATGAGGCAGATGACCAGGTCGTCTTCGCCGAGCCCCTGCACCATTTGCAGCATGCGCGCGGCAGCGGCCTGGCCGGCGGCGTCGGGCACGGGGTGGGCGGCCTCCACCACTTCGATGTGGCGCGTGGGGACGCGGTGGCCGTAGCGCGTGACGACCATGCCCGACAGCTTGGCGGGCCAGGCGGCTTCGAGTGCGCGCGCCATCGAGGCGGCCGCCTTGCCCGCACCGATGACGAGCGTGCGCCCCTTGGGCGGCGGCGGCAGGTGCGCGGCGAGGCACAGCTCGGGCGCGGCTTCGGCCACGGCCGCCTCGAACATCTTCATCAGCAACTGGCGACCGGTCGGGGCATTCATGAGGGCAGGCGGCGAGATGGCTTCAACATGCATTTTCTTGCCGATGAATCTTAGGCGCGCGCAGCGCCGCGATTCATTGGTCTTTCTCGGCCGCGGCCACAAAAAGACTAATGAGTCATTTCGCTGCGCAGCTTCTAGACTTGTGTCGAACGAATCCAATTTCTACGGACCAAAATTTGCCCGCCAGCCCACTGGCCCGTGCGGCCGGGCGCTACTGCCCTCGGTGCCCGACCAGGCCAGCCGCTCGCCGCACACACCGCTTCGCTCTTTAACTCTCATAACTTTCAGGAGACCTTCCATGGCAGGCCGCAATTTCCTTTTTGTTCCCGGACCCACCAACGTCCCCGAGCGCGTGCAGCGCGCCATGGTCGTCTCCATGGAAGACCATCGCTCCTCGAAGTTTCCCGACCTCACGCGCGCGGTGCTGGTTGACCTGAAGAAGGTCTTCAAGACCGAAAGCGGCACACCGGTCATATTTCCCTCCACCGGCACCGGCGGCTGGGAAGCGGCGCTCACCAACACCCTTTCGCCCGGCGACCTGGTGCTCGCTTCGCGCTTTGGCCAGTTCAGCCACCTTTGGATCGACATGGTCACGCGCCTGGGCTTCACCGTCGAGACGGTCGAGTGCGAGTGGGGCGAGGGCGTGCCGGTCGAGCGCTACGCCGAAATCCTGAAAAAGGACAAGGCGCACAAGATCAAGGCGGTGCTCGCGACCCACAACGAAACCGCCACCGGCGTCACCAGCGACATCGCCGCCGTTAGAAAGGCCATCGACGACGCCGGCCACCCGGCCCTGCTGATGGTCGACTCGGTGAGCGGCCTGGGCAGCATCGACTTCCGCATGGACGAGTGGGGCGTGGACTGCTGCGTCGCCGGCTCCCAGAAAGGCCTCATGCTGCCGGCCGGCCTGGGCATCGTCTGCATGAGCAAAAAGGCGCTCGCGGCACGCGAAACGTCGACGCAGCCGCGCTGCTTCTTCGACATGGGCGACATGATCCGCTCCAACGAAAGCGGCTATTTCCCCTACACGCCTTCGCTGCCCTTGCTCTATGGCCTGCGCGAGTCGCTCACCATGATCATGGAAGAAGGCCTCGAGCACATTTTCGCGCGCCACACCTACCTCGCAGCGAGCGTGCGCGCGGCGGTGCTCGAGGGCTGGAAGCTGAAGCTCTGCGCCAAAGACCCCAAGTGGTACTCCGACACCGTCTCGGCCATCGTCGTGCCTGAAGGCATCAATGGCGCGCACGTGATCGACGTCGCCTTTCGGCGCTACAACCTCTCGCTCGGCGCGGGCCTCTCCAAGGTCGCCGGCAAGGTGTTTCGCATCGGCCACCTGGGCGACCTCAACGAGCTGATGGTGCTGGGCGCCATCGCCGGCTCCGAAATGGCGATGCTCGACGTCGGCATCGAGATCGAGCCGGGCAGCGGTGTCGCCGCGGCGCAGCGCTACATGCGCAGCAACGACCCGACGCCGAAGAAGAAGGTCGCGCGCAGCGAAGTGGTTTACGCCTCGCAGTCGACCGGCTCCAACGAAGGAGCGCGGGTGTGAGCGCGATGAAGGCCGTTTTTCTCGACCGCGCCTCGCTCAAGGCGAAGGTGCGCAAGCCCGCGGGCTGCGAGGCCTATGTCGAGCGTGAAACGACGTCGGCGTCCGAACTGGTGCAGGCGCTGGCCGGTGCCACGGTGGCGATCACGAACAAGGTGCCGCTGCGCGCCGAGACACTCGCCCAGCTGCCGCAGCTCAGGATGATCGCCGTGGCCGCCACCGGCTACGACGTGGTCGACGTTGCCTACTGCAACGCGCACGGCATCGCCGTGGCCAACATCCGCAACTACGCGGTGCACACCGTGCCCGAGCATGCCTTCGCCATGATTTTGGCGCTGCGCCGCAACTTGCTGGCCTACCGCGCCGACGTGGAAGCCGGCGTGTGGCAGAAGTCCGAGCAGTTCTGCTTCTTCACGCACGACATCGGCGACCTGCACGGCTCCACCCTGGGCATCGTCGGTGAAGGCGCCATCGGGCAAGGCACGGC
>JANONH010000585.1:0-1675 GCA_031420735.1 Methylibium sp. | reverse complement strand
AGCACCACCTCGCCCCAGCGCGCGGCGTAGTGCTCGAGCTGCAGGCGGTGGCGCACCGAGGTGGCCTCTGGAATGCGGATGGTGAGGATCCAGTGCGTGCGGTCGCGTGCCAGCGGCCAGAACTCGTGCGTCCAATAGCCGCCGGTGGAGAAGTCGATGTTGAAGTTGGGGAAGATCGAGGTCACGTCGGCCGACCAGCAGTCTTCCTTGGTGGGGTTGACGGCCGGGTGGGCGCGCAGGCGCCGCACTTCGTCGTTCATGTCGCTGCCGAGCAGGCCGCCGGTGTCGACCTTGCAGGCCAGGCGCTCGACGTGCGAGCCCGGTGGCGGCGCGTACTCCAGGTTGCCGTAGGCCGACCAGGCACTGTGCAGCCCGAAGGTGCTGCCGCTCAAAGGCCGCGCGTACTTGTTGACCGTGGGGTTGGAGAAACCTGGCGCCAGGGTCGCCGGGTGGATTGCCGGCACGTGGTAGGACTCGGCGAAGGCGTCCATGATGAGCTTCCAGTTCGCGTTGAACCGGGCCTCGATCACGAGCGTCTTGTGGTTCTCGCCAAACGGCACGCCGGCATAGGCCGCGCCGTAGGGGCCGAGGAATTCATGCAGGCCGATCTCGGGCTTTTTCTGGAAGTTGATGAAGATCCAGCCCTCCCACAGGTCCACCGCGATGGGGGTGAGGCCGCACTTCTTTTTGTCGAGGGCGAAGAAGTTTTTCTGGTCGGGCACGCCGAGCAGTTCGCCGTCGTTTTTGTAAGTCCAGCCGTGGTAGTCGCAGCGCAGCCGGCTGTTGGTGCCGCATTTGTCGAACACCACCAGGTTGCCGCGGTGCGCGCAGACGTTGTGGAAAGCGCGCACCTTGCCCCCGGCGTCTCGCGTGACGAGCACCGAGGCCTTGCACACCGCGACTTCCTTGACGAAGAAGGCGTCGGCGTGGGGGAGTTGGTCGATGCGGCCCATGCACAGCCATGCGCGGCCGAACACGCGCTCGCGTTCGAGTTCATAGAACTCGGGCGAGACGTAGGAGTCGTTGGCGATCGGCCCGGTGTCCAGGCCCGCGGCGAGGGTGAAACTTTCTTTGGCACCGGCTTGCTGCAGGGCGGCGCCCATGACCATGTCGTTCATGCGTGTGGCTCCATCATGATCGGGGTTGCGGGGCGGCTCGACGCGGCGTGCTCGCCACCGCCGAAAGGCCAGGGCCCTTCGGTGACGTGCAGGTCTTCGCGCAGCAGCGCACGGTGCGCGCGCGGCTGGCCGTGCATTTCAACTGCCACGGCGGCCTGCGCCAGCGACAAGAGCAACTTGAACAGGCACTCGGCATCGGCCGGCATCTGCCCGAGCGGGAAGGCGTCGAGGTGGGCAATGGCGTCTTCGGCGCGCGCGAGCATGGTGTCGTAGAAGCGCTGGATGTCGGGCATGGACGCCTTGGAGCGCTGACGCCAGCGCTCGTCGTTCGTGCTGCGAACCCAGTAGTCCACAAAAGGCTCTAGGTCCTCGAACCCGGGCGGCAACAAGCCACGTGTTGGCAACATTTCGGTCTCCTGACCGGCGCCCTCGCCTCTGAGCAAGGAACTCGAGGCTTTGGTACACCGCTATTGACTTTTAAGTGTAGAGAGGCCCCCGCCCGCCGGTCCAATACTTTTGCGCCGGAGGCGCGATACCCCGGCGGTATCGCGCTCGCG
>JANONH010000584.1:0-1954 GCA_031420735.1 Methylibium sp. | reverse complement strand
ACGCCGGCGGTGTCGACGCCGCGAAAGAGGCCGCTTCGTTCGAGGTCGGCTCGCACGATCTGGCTCACCGGCTGCGGCGCATTGGCCTCGTCGCGAAAGCGCACGATGCCAATGGGCACCTGGGTCGCGCCCACGCCGGAGATTTCAACGCGGAACTGCGCCCAGGCACCGGGCAGTGCCGCCGCCAGCGGCAGCGCAACGAGGCTGCGGCGCAGCGGCGAAGGGCCCGCAAGGCGGGGCTCGATAACAGGAAGCTTCTTCATGCGGCGGGCGCGGTGGCGGCTGGGGCGGCTGCCGGCGGTGTGCGCCCGAGCAACCAGAGTTTGAGGTAACGGTAGTAGGTGCCTTCGGCAATGCTCAGGGCAAGCACGAAGCCCATGCGGCCGTCGAGAAAGCCGCGCTTGAAAATATAAGACCGCAGGAACGCCCAGCAGCCGTGCCCCAGCGCCTGGCGCAGGCTGCCACGGCGACCGGCGCGGTGGCGGTCGAGCGCACGGCCGGTGGAATAGCGGTTCATTTTGTCGAGGCAGGACTCTAGGCTGGGCATGCTGTCGTGCAAGAGGTGCCCGCTCAGGTGGCCGACGGGCCCCGGCGCATGGACATGCTCGTGGACCAGGTCGTCGGTGAAGCGCGCTTCGCTGCGGCGAAAGAGCCGCACCACATGGTCAGGATACCAGTCGCCATGGCGCATGAAGGCACCACAAAAGGACGAAAAGCGTGACACCGTGTAGGCGCCCGGGCCGCTGGCGTCGGCCATGGCGGCGCGCACTTGTGCGGCAAGTTCGGGCGTGACGCGCTCGTCGGCGTCGATGCTGAAAACCCAGTCGCTGCTGGCCAAGGCAAGGGCGCGGTTCTTCTGCGGGCCAAAGCCCGGCCAGTCGGGCGCCTGCACCACCTTGGCGCCGTGCGCAGCCGCCAATTCCACCGTGCCGTCGGTGCTGCCGCTGTCGACCACCACCCATTCGTCGGCGAACGCGAGCGACGCGAGGCAAGCTTGGACGTGATGCGCTTCGTTGCGGGTGATCAGGATGACGGAGAGCGACATGCCGGGCGGGCGGTCTGAAAGACGCGCAATTGTAGGCAGGGCGTGGCGGCAGCAGCAGCCACGGCCGCGTGCCAGGCAGATGGCGGGGCTACGCGCCGGGCGCACGGCGGGGCCGCGCGCCCGGCAGGAGGTGGGCGCGCGCCGTGCACGCGGCCGCGCCGCGAAGCGGGCGCTTCGAGCACGGGCTGCCCGGTATCATCGGCCGCGGTCCCTGCCCGCTTCCTGGCGCTGCTCTTCGCCCGCTACCCGCCTGCTGCGTCGCATGCCCCACACCACGAATCAAAATCTCGCCCGGCTTGCCTCGGTATGGCCTTACTTCAAGGACTCCCGACGCGGCCTGGTGATCGCCGCGCTCGGCGCCACGGTGGGCGCGGCAACCGAGCCGCTGATGGCGGCCATGATGCAGCCGCTGCTCGACAGCGGCTTCAAACGCGGCGCCCTGCCCCTGTGGCTGGTGCCGGTGGCCATCATCGGGCTCTTTCTCGTGCGCGGCGTAGCCGGCTTCATCGTCAACTACGCGCTCTCGTGGACGGCCAATCGCGGCACGCTGCGCATGCGCCGCGCGATGTTCGAGCGCGTGCTCGATGCCGAGCCGCCGCTGTTTGGCCGCCAGACGGCCAGCACGCTCATCAACTCGGTGGTCTACGAGGTACAAAACGGCTCCACCTTGCTGGTGAACGCCGTGCAGACCTTGGTGAAGGACTCGCTCACCTGCGTGGCCCTGCTCGGCTACCTGATCTACCTCAACTGGCAGCTCACGCTCTTTATTGCCGCCTTGTTTCCGGCCATCGCGGTGGTCATGAAGGCCTTCGGCAAGCGCATGCACCGCATCACCGTGGCCGGCCAGCGTGCCACCGACGAGCTGGCTTACGTGGTGGAAGAAAACGTGCTCGCCTGGCGCATCGTGCG
>JANONH010000583.1:0-2846 GCA_031420735.1 Methylibium sp. | reverse complement strand
CCCCCACCATCTCAGTCTTCCTCATGCCAGGCACAGCCATCGCGGCCGACCAGGGCGCTCGAGCCGGCCGGGCCCCAGGTGCCGGCGGTGTAGCCGCGCGGCGCTTCGGTCATGGCGTCCCAGCCGTCGCGGATGGGCTCGATCCAGGCCCAGGCGGCTTCGAGTTCGTCGCGCCGCACGAACAAGGCCAGACGCCCACGCACCACGTCCATGAGAAGCCGCTCGTAGGCGTCAAGGCGCTTCACGCCTTGGCTGTCGCGCAGCGTGAGGTTAAGCAGCTTGGGTGTCAGGCGCTGGCTGTCGCCGGGCGTCTTGGTGTTGATCTCGAGCGCCAGCCCGTCATCGGGTTGCAGGCGGATCACGAGCTGGTTGTGGCAGGGCCTGCCGCTGGCGGTCTCGAAAATCGAATGCGGTACCGGCCGAAAGTTGACGACGATTTCACCCAGGCGGTCTTGCATGCGCTTGCCGGTGCGCAGGTAAAAAGGCACGCCGGCCCAGCGCCAGTTGTCGATCTCGGCCTTGAGGGCAACAAAGGTCTCGGTGTGGCTCGCTTTGGCGATGCCCTCTTCTTCAAGGAAGCCGGCCACCGGCTGGCCGTCCACCGCGCCGGCGCGGTACTGCCCGCGCACCGACTTGTGCTGCACCTCGCTTGCGCCAAAGGGACGCAGCGAACGCAGCACCTGCAGCTTGGCGTCGCGCACCGCGTCTGCGCCAAGGCTCGCCGGTGGCTCCATCGCCACGATGCACAGGCACTGCAGCAAATGGTTCTGCACCAAGTCGCGCAGGGCGCCGGTCTGGTCGTAGAACTCACCCCGCGTGCCCACGCCCAGCTCTTCGGCGATGGTGATCTGCACGTCGTTGACGTAAGAGCGCGACCACAGCGGCTCGAGCAGGGTGTTGCCAAAGCGCAGCGCGAGCAGGTTCTGCACCATCTCCTTGCCGAGGTAGTGGTCGATACGATAAGTCTGGGTCTCAGCAAAAATCTCGGCCACCGCGTCGTTGATGGCGCGCGACGAGGCGAGGTCGCGGCCCAGCGGTTTCTCGAGCACCACGCGCGAAGCGGGGGTCACCAGCCCGGCGCTTTGCAAATGGCGGCAGATCGGGATAAAAAGCGCCGGCGTGGTGGCGAGGTAGAAGACACGCGGCGTGGCTTTGTCGCCCACCAGCAAGGGCGCAAGCGCGCCAAAATCCTCGGCGCGGCTGGCGTCGATCGCCGCGTAGCGCACGCTCCCCATGAGCCGCTGCCACTCTGGCGGGTCAAACTCTTCGGCCGCGATGTGCTGCGCTGCCTCGCGCGTGAGCAGGGCGCGGTAGTCGTCGTCGCCAAGCGGCTGGCGCGCCGTGCCCACGATGTTGGCGCCCGCCAGGCCGCCGTTGCGCAGGCCCTGGTACAGGGCGGGCAGAAGCTTCCGCAGCGCCAGGTCGCCGGTGGCGCCGAACAGCACCAGATCAAAGCGCTCCGGCGTGTCGCTCCCCCGGTCGCCCTTGGCCGGGGGATTGCGTCTCGCGCTGTCTCTACGGTCGCCCATCTCGCGCATGCCCACTTTCCGCAAGCCTTGACTGCCTTAAGCCCCGGCTTGTACCGGGCTTTCGGTGAACGAAAGTGGCACAGGCGGGGCGCTCGGCGCATCCTAGTGCACCCCAGCTCGGGCGGCGGCGCGAAGGGAAACTCGAGCCGCACGGCGCGGCACGGCGCCACGCAACGGAGCGACCGACCCGAGCCCCTTTAAGGAGCCACTGCATGAAGCTTCACCCCGAAGTCGAGCGCGTCACCGAGCGCGTGCGCGAAAAAAGCCACGCCGCGCGTTCGACCTACCTCGCGCGCATTAAGGCGGCCCGCCTCGAAGGCCCGGCCCGCAGCGGGGTTTCGTGCACCAACCTTGCCCACGCCATGGCCGCCTCGCCGGCCAACGACAAGCTCGCCATCCGCGCGCAGCGGGTGCCCAACATCGCCATCGTGTCGGCCTACAACGACATGCTCTCGGCCCACCAGCCCCTCGCCGCCTACCCCGACATCCTGAAGCGCGCCGCGCGCGAGGCCGGCTGCACGGCGCAGTTTGCCGGCGGCGTGCCGGCCATGTGCGACGGCGTGACCCAGGGTCGCCCCGGCATGGAGCTTTCGCTGTGGTCGCGCGACGTCGTCGCGCAGGCCACCGCCATTGCGCTGAGCCATGCCGTGTTCGACGCCGCGCTCATGCTCGGCGTGTGCGACAAGATCGTGCCGGGCCTCTTGATCGGGGCACTCGCCTTCGGCCACTTGCCCACCGTCTTTGTGCCCGCAGGGCCCATGACCAGCGGCTTGCCCAATGGCGAGAAGGCACGCATTCGCCAGCTCTACGCCGAGGGCAAGGCCAGCCGCACGCAATTGCTCGAAGCCGAAATGGCGTCTTACCACGACGCCGGCACCTGCACCTTCTACGGCACCGCCAACAGCAACCAGATGATCATGGAGGTGATGGGCCTGCACTTGCCGGGCAGCGCCTTCGTCAACCCCGGCACCCCCCTGCGCGAAGCGCTCACCGCCGAGGCGGCGCGCTGCGTGGGCGGCCTCACGGCGCTGGGCGAGCGCTACACGCCGATCGGCGAAGTGGTGAATGAGTGCGCCATCGTCAACGCCATCGTCGGCCTGCTCGCCACCGGCGGCTCCACCAACCACACCATGCACTTGGTGGCGGTGGCGCGCACGGCCGGCATCACCATCGACTGGAACGACTTCGACGCGCTCTCGGCCGTGACGCCGCTGCTGGCCCGCATGTACCCCAACGGCCAGGCCGACGTGAACCACTTTCACGCGGCCGGCGGCATGGGCCTCTTGATCCGCGAACTGCTCGACGCCGGCTTGCTGC
>JANONH010000582.1:0-15766 GCA_031420735.1 Methylibium sp. | reverse complement strand
TGCTGCGCGAGGTGCGCATGGCCTTGCTCGAGGCGGACGTCGCCTTGCCGGTGGTGCGCGACTTCATCGCCCGCGTCAAGACCAAGGCGCTTGGCCAGGAGGTGGTGGGCTCGCTCTCGCCCGGACAGGCCCTGGTCGGGGTGGTGCACAGCGAGCTTGCCGCGACCATGGGCGCAGGCGCCGGCAAGAGCGAACTCGACCTGGCCACGCAGCCGCCGGCCGTGATCCTGATGGCGGGCCTGCAAGGTGCAGGCAAAACCACGACCACGGCCAAGCTCGCCAAGTACCTGGTGGGCCGCAAGAAGAAGGTGTTGACGGTTTCGGGCGACGTTTACCGCCCTGCCGCGATCGAGCAACTGCGCGTCGTGACCCAGCAGGCGGGCGCCGAGTGGTTTGCCTCGAAGACCAGCGACAAACCGGTCGAGATCGCGCTCGCAGCGCTCGACCACGCGCGGCGGCACTACTTCGATGTGCTCTTGGTCGACACCGCCGGGCGCCTGGCCATCGACGAGGCCATGATGGCGGAGATCCGCGCGCTGCATGCGGCACTCAAGCCGATCGAGACGCTGTTCGTGGTCGACGCCATGCAGGGCCAAGACGCGATCAACGTGGCCAAGGCGTTTAAAGACGCGCTGCCGCTGACCGGCGTGGTGCTCACCAAGCTCGACGGCGACTCGCGCGGCGGCGCGGCCCTGTCGGTGCGCCAGGTCACCGGCGCGCCGATCAAGTTCGCCGGCACCTCCGAGAAGATCGATGGCCTGGAAGTGTTCGACGCCGAGCGCCACGCCGGGCGCGTGCTTGGCATGGGCGACATCGTGGCCCTGGTCGAGCAAGTGCAGCAAGGCGTCGACATCGAAGCGGCGCAAAAGCTCGCAGCCAAGCTCAAGTCCGGCAGCGGCTTCGACCTCGACGACTTTCTCTCCCAGATTTCGCAGATGAAGAAAATGGGGGGCTTGTCGGGCCTGATGGACAAGCTGCCCAGCCAGCTCACCGGCGGCAAGGCGGCGCAACTTGGCGCCGCCGACATGGACCGCGCCGAGCGCGACGTGCGCCGCATGGAGGGCATCATCCGCTCGATGACGCCGCTGGAGCGTCGCAAGCCCGAACTCCTCAAGGCCAGCCGCAAGCGCCGCGTCGCAGCCGGCGCGGGCGTGCAGGTTCAGGAAGTCAACCGCCTGCTCAACCAGTTCGAGCAGATGCAGGCCATGATGAAAAAGATGAAGGGCGGCGGCATGATGAAAATGATGAAGCGCATGGGCGGCATGAAAGGCTTGCCGAGGTAGGGGGGGCCACGTCCCGCGCCGCCGCGCGAAATGCGAACGCGCGCCGACGGCCACGCGCCGAGAGCCGCTGCCACGCACGGCTTGAAAGCGCAAGCGACGCCCGCGTAACCGCTTGCAAAAGGCGCGCCGACTGCCGACTCCTTGCTTGACCGCGCCGCAGCGCCCCCGTTAGCGTCGTCTCTCCCGAGTCACCAGAAGGCAAGTCGAATATGGACCCCATTGCCCAGGCCGCTTTGCTCTTGGCCGCGCTCGCCGCGCTTTGGCTCATGCGCCAGCGCCGCAACCATGGCACGCCGTCCAGGGACAGCTTTTCCGGGCGTTCCCAGCGCAGCGTCGAAGCGCTCGACACCGTGGCCGCCTGGCCGCCCGAAGCAACGCGGGTGCTTACTCAGAGCGAACGCCGCGCCCATGAACTGCTGGTGAAGGCGCTGCCCCAACACATGGTGCTGGCGCAGTTGCCAGTGCCGCGCTTCATCCGCGTGCCGACGCGCAACTCTTATCACGAATGGCTGCACCGTTTGAGCCAGTTGTGCGCGGATCTGGTGGTTTGCGATGCCAGCTCCCAGGTGATCGCCGTCGTCGAGGTGCGGCGCCCGCCCGGCCAGGACAGCGAGCGGACTCTGAAGCGCCATGCCCGCATGGACCGCGTGCTGCGCAAGGCCGGGATTCGCGTTGTCGTGTGGAACGAGGACGCGCTGCCGCACGTGGGCACGGTGCGCGAACAGGTGCTCGGGCCCGCACAGGCCGAGAAGTCGTCGGCGCCGGTGGTCCGCAGCGGCGTGGCGTCCGACGCCCGCGCGCCCGCGTCCGCCGTGGCGACTTTGACCGAAGCCCTCAGCGCTGGCGATCTCGAAGTCTCCGATGATTGGGCGCGCGCCGAACCCGCGCCGTCGACCTGGTTCGACGAGCTCGACACCGAGTCGGCACGGCTGCACGTCAACGTGCACTGAGACTTGGCGGGCACACCCGCCCGTTCGCACCGGCACCAACAGCCGAAATCAGCCGAGCAAGGCCTGCGCAAACTCTCGGGCACTGAAGGTTTCGAGGTCCTCGAGCCGCTCGCCCACGCCGATGAAGTAAACCGGCACGGCGCGCCGCCCTTGCCGCACTTCGTTGCGCGACCAAAGCGCAATGGCGGCCAGCACACCGCCCTTGGCCGTGCCGTCGAGCTTGGTGAGGATGAGCCCGGTGAGGCCGAGCACGGCATCGAAGGCCTTCACCTGAGCCAGCGCGTTCTGCCCGGTGTTGCCATCCACGACCAGCAGCACCTCGTGCGGCGCACCTGGCATCGCCTTGGCGATGGTGCGCCTCACCTTGCCCAGTTCGTCCATCAGATGGATTTGCGTGGGCAATCGACCGGCGGTGTCGACGATCACGACTTCACAGCCGCGCGCCTGGCCCGCCTTGACGGCATCGAAACTCACCGCAGCGGGGTCGCCCCCCTCCTGGCCGACGATCTCGACCCGACTCGCAAGCCGCTCGCCAGCGCGCGCGGCCCAGGCCTCGAGTTGCTCGCGGGCAGCGGCACGAAAGGTGTCGGCGGCCGCGAGCAGCACCTTGTGGCCACCCAGGGCCAGGTGCAGCGTCAGCTTGCCGATGCTGGTGGTCTTGCCGGCGCCGTTGACGCCGGCCACCATGATGACGGTGGTGGGCGCCACGCCCAGTTGCAAGGGCTGCTGCAGCGGCCCCAGCAGTTCGGCAAGCGCCTCGACCAGCAGCGCCTTCACTGCCGACGCGTCGACCGCTTTGCTTTCCTTGACGCGTCGCTTGAGGTCGAGCAAGAGGTGCTCGGTGGCGCGCACGCCCGCGTCGGCCATCAACAAAGCGGCCTCGAGTTCTACGTAGAGCGCCTCGTCGATGCGCGCGCCGGTAAACACCTGGGTGATGCTCGAACTGGTGCGCTGCAGGCCAAGCTTGAGCCGCTCGAGCCACGGGCGCCGAGCCTCGCTGGGCGCCGCTCGGGCAGCTTCGGTGTCTTCGGGTCTTGCCGACTGCAACTCGGCTGCCGCAGCCGCGCTTTCGGTGCCCCCGCCCGCCCCGCGGCGGCCTAAAGCTTCGGGGGCCTGGTGCGCAACGGCGACGGGCGCGACCCGCTCGGGCTCCCGCTCGGGCGCCGCAGCGCCCGCTTGCGCCGACGCTGCAAGCCGCTCGGCCTCGACGGCTACGGCCGGCACGGGGGCTTTTTTCTTGAAGAAGCTAAACATGAGCGAAGGATTCTAGGCAAGGGCCGCCTCTCTAAAATGCCGTCATGAAAAGCACCGGGCCCCGCGACGCCCCCGCCCCGAGCGGCGCTGGCTGCGTGCGGGTGGTCGGCGGGCAATGGAAGCGCAGCAAGTTGCCCGTGCTGGACGCAGCCGGCTTGCGCCCCACGCCCGAGCGCGTGCGCGAAACCCTATTCGACTGGCTGGGCAACGACCTCAGCGGCTGGCGCTGCCTGGATGCCTTTGCGGGAAGCGGCGCACTCGGCTTCGAGGCGGCATCGCGCGGTGCCGCCTCGGTGCTGCTGCTCGAGCTCGAACCGCGCTTGGTGGCCAACTTGCAGAGCGTGAAGTCGCGCCTGGGTGCGAGCCAGGTGCAGGTGAGACGCAGTGAAGCGCTCGCCTGGATGTCGCACCACGAGGGCGACGCCTTCGACCTGATCTTCCTCGACCCGCCCTACCACGCCGGCCTCGTGCCGGCGTCGCTCGGTGCCGCTTTGCGCCTTTTGGCGCACGGCGGTCTCGTCTACCTCGAATCGCGCGCACCGCTCGATGGGGAGCAAATGGCCGCTCACGGCCTGCGAGTGCGTAGGGCCTTGCGTGCCGGCCAGGTTCATGCCGGCCTGCTCGAACGCGCTGGCGACACCCGCGGCGCGGCCTAAACTTCGCGCCCGCCTTGCGAGGATCCGCCTTGATCGCCGACACCCGACTGACTGCCGTCTACCCCGGCACCTTCGACCCGATGACTCTGGGCCACGAAGACCTGATACGCCGCGCCAGCCTGCTCTTCGACCGCTTGATCGTCGCGGTCGCTGCGGGCCACCACAAGCGCACGATGTTCGGCCTCGACGAGCGTCTCGAGATCGCCCAGGAACTCGCGCGCGCCCACCCCAATGTGGAGGCAGTTGCCTTTAGCGGCCTGCTGCGCGACTTCGTCGTCGGGCGCGGCGCCAAGGTCGTGGTGCGTGGCCTGCGCGCCGTGAGCGACTTCGAGTACGAGTTCCAGATGGCCGGCATGAACCGCCAATTGATGCCCGACGTCGAAACCGTGTTCCTGACGCCGAGCGACGCCTACCAATTCGTGAGCAGCTCCTTCATTCGCGAAATTGCCAGCCTCGGCGGCGATGTCTCCCGGTTCGTGGCACCCTCGGTCCTCGAGCGGCTCAGCCAGCGCTTTAAGCAAGACCCGCATGACGAAGCTTCGCCCGATTGACACTGGCAAGACGCAGCGCGCCCGAGGCCTGGAAGCCGAGGGCGTATTCGTCGGCCACTGGGGGCGACCATGGCGCTGATGATTACCGACACGCACAGCGGGAATCGGCAACGCCTGCGTTGCCCCGCTGGGCGCGCCCGAGGCCTGCAAGCCGAGGGCGTATTCGTCGGCCACTGGGGGCGACCATGGCGCTGATGATTACCGACGAATGCATCAATTGCGACGTCTGCGAACCCGAGTGTCCCAACCAGGCCATTTCGCTGGGGCCTGAGATTTACATCATCGACCCGGCCAAGTGCACCGAGTGCGTGGGGCACTTCGACGAGCCGCAGTGCGTCCAGGTGTGCCCGGTCGCCTGCATCCCCGTGGATCCATCGCGCCGTGAGACGAAGCCACAACTGTGGGCCAAGTTTCGTGCGCTGGTGGGCGAAGCGCCCGGCGCGGTGTTGCCGCCCCCAGCCTGAGCTTCAGGCCGCGTCCTTGCGCGCGGCGCCGCTGGGCAGCGCCTCGAGCGAGGTGGCCGATGTCGCCGCGGGTCGCGGCGGCTTGGGCCGCGGCGGTTTGCTCGTGTGCAAGCGCAAGGTGGCCTGCGCCATGTCGCCCTGCAGCAGCGACGCGAGCGCGTCGAGCGAGCGGGCAATGCAGGCGTCGATCGCCTCGCGGTGCTCTGTGCTCGGCCGGGCCAGCACGTAATTGACCACCTCGCTCTTGACGCCGGGGTGGCCGATGCCCAGGCGCAAGCGCCAGTAATCGGACGAGCCGAGTTGCGCGTGGATGTCGCGCAGACCGTTGTGTCCGGCATGGCCGCCCGCGAACTTGAGCTTCATCTCGCCCGGCGGCAGGTCGAGCTCGTCGTGGGCCACCAAAATCTCGTCCGGCTCGATCTTGTAGAAGCGAGCCAGCGCCGCGACCGATTTGCCCGACACATTCATGTAGGTCTGCGGCTCGAGCAACCACACCGCGCTGCCCTGCACCGTGGTGCGCGCCATGCGGCCGTGATAGGCGCGCTCGACGCGCAGCGGTGCGGCGAGTTGCCGCGCCACCGCATCGAGCCACCAGAAGCCGGCGTTGTGGCGCGTGGCTTCGTACTCTGCGCCCGGGTTGCCGAGGCCGACCAGTAAACGAATCATCGGCCGATTATCGCGAGCCCATCTGCGCGCATTTGCGGGCGTAAAAAAGCCCCGCCAGGGCGGGGCTCGGGGCGACGGCGCCGAAGCGCGCGCCTGCCATGACTTCGTGCCCTTTACTTCTTGTTCTGCTTCTCGGTCTTCTTGGCCTTGGTCGGTGCGGCAGGGGCCGCAGCCACCACCACCTCGGGGGCGGCCTCTTCGGCCGCCTGGTTCACCACGGTGGCAATGACCGGGTTCTTCTTGCCGCGCAGCACGACTTTGATGCCGGGTGCGAGCTTGAGGTCGTCCACGTGCAGCGACTGTCCCTTGGTGAGTTCGCCCAGGTCCACTTCAAGGAATTTGGGAAGCTGCGAAGCCAGACACTGGATCTCGAGGTCGGTGGCGACGTGCGAGATCACTCCCTTGTCGACCTTGACGCCGGGGGCGTTGTCTTCGTTGATGAAGTGCAGCGGCACTTTCTTTTGCACACGCGTGGTGGCGTCCACACGCTGGAAGTCGACATGCAGCACGATTTGGCGAAAGGCATGCATCTGCACGTCGCGCAGCAAGACCTGTTGCGTTGCGCCCTGCAGCTCCATGTCGAGGATGGATGAGTGGAAGACTTCTTTCTTGAGCGCGTGGTAGAGCGCGTTGTGGTCGAGCTCGATCTTCACCGGCTCGCCACCGCCGTAAACGATGCCCGGCACCTTGCCCGAAACCCGCAGGCGGCGGCTCGCTCCGGTCCCCTGCAGCTCGCGCGGAAATGCGACGAAGTTCATGTGTTTTTTCTCCAATAAGGAAGGCGCCCGCGACCAGGCGCCTGAGTTGCGGCCCGAGCGCCCCATGCGCACGGGCCGGTCGGGTGGCTCGGCTCAGAAGTTGTTGTTCTGCTCCGAGAAAAGCGATGTGACCGACGCGCCGTCGGAAATACGGCGAATGGTTTCGGCGAACAAGAAGGCGACCGACAACTGCCGGATCTTGCGTGTGGCCTTGGCGTCGGCGCTCAGCGGGATGGTGTTGGTGATGACGACTTCGTCGATCTGCGAATTCTTGATGCGCTCGAGCGCCGGGCCGGAGAACACCGGGTGCGTGCAATAGGCGAGCACGCGCTGGGCGCCGCGCTCCTTGAGCACGTCGGCCGCCGAGACGAGCGTGCCGGCGGTGTCGATCATGTCGTCCATGATGACGCAGTTGCGGCCCTCGATCTCGCCGATCACGTGCATGACCTCCGACACATTGGGCGCCGGGCGCCGCTTGTCGATGATGGCGAGGTCGCAGTTGAGCTGTTTGGCCAGGGCACGCGCGCGCACCACGCCGCCGACGTCGGGTGAGACGACGATGAGGTCGTCGTACTGCTTGCTCTTGAGGTCGGAGAGGAGCACCGGCGAGGCGTAGATGTTGTCGACCGGGATGTCGAAAAAGCCCTGGATCTGGTCGGCATGCAGGTCCATCGTCAGCACGCGGTTGACGCCGACCGCCTCGAGCATGTTGGCCACGACCTTGGCCGAAATCGGCACGCGTGTCGAGCGGGGCCGCCGGTCCTGGCGTGCGTAACCGTAGTAAGGAATCACCGCGGTGATGCGGCCGGCCGACGCACGCTTGAGCGCATCGACCATGATGAACAGCTCCATCAGGTGCTCGTTGGTGGGCGAGCAAGTCGGCTGAAGCACGAAGATGTCGCGAGCACGCACGTTCTGCTGGATCTCGACCGTGACCTCGCCATCCGTGAAGCGACCGACGAGCGCGCGCCCGAGCTCGATGCCCAGGGAGCTGGCGATCTCCTGCGCGAGCGCCGGATTTGCGTTGCCGGTGAAGAGCACGGTGTTGGCGAGCATCACGCCTCCGGGTTCGGAGCTGTTGAATGGCGTCGTGCGGCAAGGCACCCGACAGCGGTGCCTTGCTTCACGTACTTTGGCAGGGGAGGAAGGACTCGAACCCTCGCATGTCGGAATCAAAATCCGATGCCTTGACCAACTTGGCGACTCCCCTACACGGGAGCGCGGCTCGCGCCACACCCCGAAACCGCTCGCTGCCGGCCCAAACCACTCAAGCGGCCCACGCCTGAAGCGGGTGCCGCTCGAGCCCCCGGCACATGCGCGCCACCCAGTTCGGCGGCAAGTCCCGCGCCAATGGCATCGGAAGGGTCGGCGCAGAGCCCAAACCAGCATCGGCAAACACCGCACTGCCAGAGCCCGTCATTCGGCTTGCGCCAAACCGGCTTCTCAGCAGCTGCAGGGCCTCGGCCACCTCCGAGGAGTGGGCCAAAACGGCGCACTCCAAGTCGTTGCGGCCAAACCCGGCTGAGTTTGCAGCGAAGTCAGAAAGTGTAGCAGCGGGCGTGTTGCGAGCCAAGGTCGGGCTGGCGAAGACCGCCGCCGTGGCAAGCGACTCGGCCGGCTTGAGCACAGCCCACCACCGGGGCACGAGCTCGATGGGCCTGAGGCACTCGCCGATGCCCTCGACCCACGCGTTCGTGCCGGCCACGAAAAACGGCACGTCGGCACCAAGCCGCAGTGCCAGCTCCAGCAAGCGCTCGCGCGACCAGTTCAGGCCCCACAGCCGGTTCAAGGCGAGCAAGGTGCTGGCGGCGTCGGAGCTGCCGCCGCCCAGGCCCGCGCCCCATGGCACGCGCTTGTCGATGTGGATGTCGGCGCCCCAGCGGCAGCCGCTCGCGCTTTGCAACAGGCGTGCCGCGCGCAGGCACAAGTCTTCGGCGGGCAGCACGGCACCTCGGTCGTGGCGAGCCAGGCCACCGTCGTCGCGGCGCTCGAAGTCGAGCGTGTCGCACCAGTCGATGAGAGCGAACACCGACTGCAGCAAATGGTAGCCGTCGTCGCGGCGACCCAGTACGTGAAGGAATAGGTTGAGCTTGGCGGGCGCGGGCACGTCATGGAGGGCAAGCAGGCTCATTGGCGCCCTCGGTTCACCCCGCGCACGGCGACTTCGTCCCGAAGGACGCCGGCCGTCGCCGGCGCCGCGCGGCATGGGGCCTGCCGCGAGCAAGCCCTCCTCAGTCGCGGCGACGCTCCGCTTCGCAGCGCATTCCCGCCAGGCGCTGGTGCGGCTGCGTGCGGGCGGTCGGGCAAGGGACTCACGGCAACACCGATTCCGCCGTGACGTCGAGTTTGACGCGCAACATGATGATCGGCGCGGCTTGCCGCTGCGCGAGCACCCAGCCTTCGCTCTGCCGCGATAGGTCGACCAGCCAGCCGAGCTGACGAAAACCAGGCGGCGCCGTCTCGCTCGCAGCGCCGGGCCAAGCCCGCCCGCGCAGCCAGTCGAACAGCGCGGCCAGTGGCATGCGCTCCCCGAGGGCGTCCTGCGCCAGGCTGTCGAGGTCGTCGTAGCTTCGCTCCCCGTCCTTGGCGCGAAGCAGCACCCCGCGAGGCGACCATTCGGCGCGCGCAAGCTGCACGCCCAGCGGCGTGGCAAGGGACAGGTGTCCGCGCTCGGCCGAACCCGACAGTTCGAAAGCGGCATTGAACGAGCGCGCCGCGTCGCCTTCGATGCGCACCGAAAGGCGGCCGGCCAATGACTCCGCCGGCCGTGGCGCAAGCGCCGCGCATGCGCTGAGCAGCACGCTCGCCAGCGCTGCAGCGCCCAAGGTGCGCGCCGCGCGCACCGCCACCGGGCCAAAGCACCGAGCCGGCCCTAAAGCGTGCCGCCCCGCTCGCGTGCGCCACCGACGCCAAGCGTGTTGGAAGCCCGCGAGCCTCACAAATCGACCTTCAGCCGCGCCAGGGTTTCCTTGAGAACATCGTTTGCGGCGTCGCGCGAGCGAGCGTCCAACCAGACGCGGCGCGCCTCGTCGCGCTCGCCCGACACCCACAGCACTTCGCCAAGATGGGCCGCGATTTCGGTATCGGGGCGGGCGCGGTAGGCCTGGCGCAACCAGCGCAAAGCCTGCTCGCGATTGCCCATGCGGTATTCGACCCAGCCGAGACTGTCGATGAGGAAGGGGTCGCCGGGCGCCAGCTCGACCGCTTTGGCGATGAGCTGGCGCGCCTCGGGCAGGCGCCGGTTGCGATCGGCCAGCGAATAGCCGAGCGCGTTGTAGGCCTGGGGCTGCAGCGGCTTGAGCGCGATCACCTGGCGCAGCAACTGCTCCATGTCGGCCAGGCGGTCGAGCTTTTCGGCCATCATGGCCTGCTCGTAGAGAAGGTCGCCGTCGTCGCGAAAGCGCCGGTTGGCTTCAGTCAGCACGCCGAGCGCGGCCTCCCATTGGCGGTTGTCGCGCAGCAACTGGGCTTCGGCCAGCAGCTTGGCGCGTGCGTCGTCGGGCGTGCGCTCGGGCAGCTGGCGAATCAGCACGCGCCCCTCTTCGAGCTTGCCCTGCTGCGCCAGCAGCGAGGCGCGGCGCGATTGCACGGCGAGGGCTTGGGTGCCATCGACTTGCGCGAGCCAGCCCTCGGCGGCCTTGAAGTCGCGCCGCTGCTCGGCCGCCTGGGCCAGCAGCAGATAGGCCTGGGTGGTGCGCTGCACGGGCGTGGCAGCGTCCTCGTCCGGCGGCTCGCTTTCATCCACCGCCTGGGGGGCGGATTCGGCGCGCTCGAGGTATTGGGTCAGCGCCGCCTCGGCAAGGGCCGGCTGCTTGAGCTCCAGGCGCAAAGCCCCGAGCGTGAGCCAGGCGTCCACGAACTGGGGCGCGTCGCGCGTGACGGCTTCGAGCTGCGGCACCGCATCGGCATAGCGCTGACCGAGCGCGAGGCTGCGCGCATAGACCAGTCGCACGGCACCGCGCGCGGCGATGGTGCTTTCGACTGGGCTCTCGAGATAGGACTTCACGATCGCTTCGGCCGCCGGGACGCTGCCCATCAGCTCGATTGCCAGCAAGGCGGTCGCCTCGCCGTTCACGCCCAGGGCCTGCGCACTGCGGGCCGCCTCGAAGGCGCCGCTCGCGTCGCCCGCACCCAGGCGGCCGCGCCCGAGGGTCACCCAAGCCGCCACCGCCGACGCGGCCGGCTCGCCGTCGACCCGCCTCTGCGCATAAGGGAGCAAGACGCGCTCGAGCACCTGCGCGGTCGCCGTGCGGTCGGTACTGCGCGAAAAGTAAGCCGGAAGAGAGCCGATGGCAGCGGCACGCTGCAAAGGCGGCACCAGGGCCAGGGTCGCACGCAGCGCGTCGGCCGTCTCGCCACTGCGCCCCAAAGCGATCAGCAACTTGACTTCGTAGAGCTGTGCGTCGATGGATGCGGGCACGGCCTGGCGCCACGCGCGCACCGCCGCCAAGGCCTGGTCGCCCGCCTGGGCCTGCAAAGCGACGTCGGTGGCGCGCCGAAAGAGCCGCTCGTCGCGCGTCTTGCGCGCCGCGTCGAGCAGCACCTGGTAACTGGTGCCCGCATCACCCTGGCTGAGCTCGAGTTCGCCCACCAATAGTTGGTAGAACAACTGCGAGTCGATCGACGAGTTGTCGACCGGGGCGGCCGCTGCACGAGTTTCGGTCGGCGTTTGCGGCGCCAGCGCTGGCGGCACCGCTTTGGGCTGGGCCTGCGTGGCCAGCGTGAGCGCGGCGCCAGCCGCAAGCGCTGCGAGCTTGCGCGCCGCACCCTTGGCGCGATGCAAGCCGATCTTGGGCGCGGGCAAATCGCCTCGCAAGCGACCCGTGTTCGACCTGGGGGCCGGCGCGGCAAGGCGGAAATCGGGCATCTCGACAACTCCAGAATCTAATTTCATTCTATTCACCCCGACATAATCCCCCATGCCCGAGTTGCCCGAGGTGGAGGTCACGCGCCGCAGCCTTGTCGAGCGGCTGCGGGGCGCACGAATCGCCGCGGTGCGGCTGGGCAAGCCCCTGCGTTGGCCGCTCGGCGCGGCGCCCGAGAGCCTGGTAGGCCGCCAGTTGATGGACGTGACACGCCGCGGGAAATACCTCTGGTTCCCAATGGACCCCGGCGGCGGCGGCGGTGGCCTGCTCATGCACCTGGGCATGTCGGGCTCGCTTCGACTCTCGCCGCCCGAGAGCCCGGTCGGCCCCTGGGACCACTTCGACCTCGACACCGACCGCGGCTTGTTGCGACTGACCGATCCGCGGCGCTTCGGGGCGGTCGTCTGGTCGGCCTCGCAGTACGAAGGCGCAGCCGGCAAGCTGCTGGCCGGCCTGGGCGTGGAGCCGCTTGACGCGGGATTCACCGCCGAGTTGCTGCACCGGGGCCTGGCGGGTCGCCGCGCGCCGATCAAGCAGGCCTTGCTGGCCGGCAACATCGTGGTCGGCGTGGGCAACATCTACGCCTCCGAGGCGCTGCATCTGGCCGGGATCGACCCGCGGCTGCGCGGCGAGCGGCTCAGTCTTGCGCGCTGCGCGCGACTTGCGAGCGCCATCCAGTGCGTGCTCGAACGCGCCATGCTGCTCGGCGGCTCGACCCTGCGCGACTTCCGTGACGCCCACGGCGCAAGCGGTGGCTTTCAGCTCGAGGCGCGCGTCTACGCGCGCGAGCACCTGCCCTGCACCGCCTGTGGCACGGCGGTGCGGCGCATCGTTCAGGGACAGCGTTCAAGCTACTTTTGCCCGCAGTGCCAACGGCGCTGAAATCAAAGAGAGCGGGTCGCGCCGACACAATTGCACACGCCTTCGAAGCGCAAAGCGTTGCGCTTCGCACTCACGACCAGCGCCGCGCAGCCGCCCCTGGGCTACCATGAAATTTCATCGGCTTCCAGGTTTTCTTCACCCACATGTCCGCTTCGTTCGCACAGAGTGTCGATGCCCTGGGGCATTGGCGCGGCGCTCTCGAATCACGTGTCCGCGATTTCACGCGCTTTCTGCGTGAACACGAATTACTCGACGAACCCAGTGCCGACTTGCTCGAGACGCTGCACCAAAGAATCGCCGGCGAAAAGCTCGTCGTCGCCTTCGTGGCGGAGTTCTCCCGCGGCAAGTCGGAGCTGATCAACGCCATTTTCTTTGCCGACGCCGGCCGGCGCATCATGCCGGCCACCCCCGGGCGCACGACGATGTGCCCGGTCGAACTCGGCTACGACGCCGATGAGCCGGTGGGCATGGCGCTCCTGCCCATCGGCACGCGCCTGCAGAACCAGTCGCTGGCCGAGTTGCGCCGCCAGCCCCGCGCCTGGAAGACGACGCCGCTCGACATGAACGACCCCGAAGGCTTGGCCAAGGCGCTGCAGCAGGTCATGCAGACGTGCCGGGTCAGCGTCAGCGTCGCGCGCGACCTCGGCTTCTGGGACGACGGCGCCCCCGCAGACAACCCGCCGCTGGACTCCATGGGCCAGGTCGAGCTTCCGCAGTGGCGGCATGCGCTCATCAACCTGCCGCACCCCTTGCTCGAGCGCGGCCTCGTCGTGATCGACACGCCCGGCCTCAACGCCATTGGCGCGGAGCCTGAGTTGACGGTCGGCCTGCTGCCCTCGGCGCATGCGACCGTGTTCGTGCTCGGCGCCGACACCGGCGTCACGAAATCGGACCTGGCGATCTGGCACGACCACCTGTCGACGCAGGGCGTCAACCGCTACGTGGTGCTCAACAAGATCGACACCCTGGTCGACCCCTTGAACTCGCGCGAACACACCGACGCGCAGATCGAGCGCCAGTGCGCCGACGTCGCTCAAACCCTGAAGCTGCCGCGCGAGCGCGTCTACCCGCTCTCGGCCAAGCAGGCGCTGGCCGCGCGCATCGTCGGCGACCCCGCCGGGCTCGCGCAGAGCCGCCTGCCGGCGCTCGAGGCGGCGCTGACCGAGCGGCTGCTGCCCGCGCGGCGCAAGCTGCTTGCCCAGGTGGGGCTCGAAGGCATCGTTCGGGTCGAGGCGCAGGTTGCGCGCAGGCTCGGCGATCGGCGGCGCCAGTTCGCCGAGCAAATACTCGAGCTGCGTGGCTTGCGCGGCAAGAACGCCAACAAAGTGCGCGTCATGCTCGAGCGCGTCGACGTCGAGGCGGGCGAGTTCGAGCAGTGCATCGCACGGCTGCAGGCCATGCGTGTGGTGCACGGCCGCATGCTCAAGGACGCCCTGCTCGACTTGGCGAGCGACCGGCTTCGCGAGCACGTCGACGAGATGCAAGACACCATTCGCAACTCGCTGCTGCAATTGGGCGCGAAGAAGGCCTTCCTCACGCTGTGCGGCCGCTTGCGCCAGCGCTTGGCCAGTGCACAGGGGCGCGGGCTCGAAATCCACACCATGCTCGGCGCCTCGTTCGAGATACTCAACACCGAGTTCGGCTTCAGCCTCATGGTCGCGCCGACGCCCGATCTCGGCCGCTTCATCGCCGACCTCGACCTCATCGAGCGCAACTACGTCCAGTACCTGGGCCTGACCCAGTCGCTCAAGCTTTCGCAGGCGCGCTTCCTCGAGCAGTTCCGACGCATGCTCGTCTCGCGCTTGCGCGTGGTGTTCGAGAGCGCGAGCCTGGAAATCGAACTCTGGAACAAGACCGCCTCGTCGCAGATCGACACGCAGTTGCGCGACCGGCGGCGTGGGTTCAAGCGGCGCCGCGAGTCGCTCGAGCGCATCCAGTTGGCCGCGGGCGATCTCGAGCTGCGGCTGGCCGAACTGGAGTCCCAGGACGGGCAGTTGCAACTGCTGGCGCAGCGCGTGGCCGAAATGTCGCTGGCGGTGCGCATGCAAGCCGATCCGCTGGCTGCTGCGGGCACGGTGCAGCGGGTCGAGGTGGCGAGCGCGTCGGTGCGGCCCCTCGAAGACGTCGACGTACTGCTCGACTTCGAGCCGGCCCAGGCACGCGTTTGAAGCTCGAGCGGCCGCCGCTCGGCTCGAGCGGCTCGAGCGACTTGGAGGGCGCGCCTGCGTCCGATCCGAGTCGCGGCGAAGCGGGCGATGCGAGCGCACCGTTCTCGGCGCGCGTCACGCAGTGGCAGCGCCGGCACGGCCGCCGCGGCCTGCCCTGGCAGTCGGGGCGCGACCCTTATCGCGTGTGGCTCTCGGAGGTCCTGCTGCAGCAAACGCAGGTGAGCACGGTGCTGGCCTACTACGCGCGCTTTCTGGAACGCTTCCCGAACGTGCGGGCGCTTGCGGCGGCGTCGCTCGACGATGTGCTGGCGCAGTGGAGCGGGCTGGGCTATTACAGCCGCGCGCGCAATCTTCACCGCTGCGCGGAGCGCGTGGTGGCCGAGCACGCGGGGCGGTTCCCGCAAGACGCACAGACGCTCAGCACGCTGCCCGGTATCGGGCGCTCCACCGCGGCGGCGATCGCCGCGTTTTGCTTCGGACAGCGTGCGGCCATCTTCGACGGCAACGTCAAGCGCGTGCTGGCGCGTGCCCTGGCCTACGCAGAAGACCTGGCCGTGGCACGGCACGAACGCGAACTGTGGCAACGCGCATGCGAGCTGCTGCCGACGAATGCGCAGGACATGCCCGCCTACACGCAGGGCCTCATGGACTTGGGGGCGACGCTGTGCACGCCCCGGCGGCCGAACTGCCCCGCCTGCCCCTTGGAAACCGTTTGTCGCGCCCGCCGAGAAAGCCGCCCCGAGGCTTACCCGGTCAAGACGCGCAAGAACAAACGCAGCCGGCGCGAGAGCTGGTGCTTGTGGCTGCAGAGCCCCGGCGCCGTCTGGCTGCAGCAACGCCCGGCGAGCGGCGTCTGGTCCGGCCTGTGGAGCTTTCCGCTCTACGAAAGCGAAGCGGCGCTTGCCGCCACTGCGAGCGCGCTGGGGGTCGGCACAGAAGCGCAACCGACGCTGCGCCATGCCTTGACCCATTTCGACTGGACCCTGCATCCGCACCGCGCGCAATGCGCGAACCGCAGGGAAGTGCAGGCGGTGTTGGGCGCGGGGCGCTGGGTCGAGCTCGATGCGCTTCACGCACTGGGCCTGCCTGCGCCGCTGACTCGCTGGCTCGAGAGCGCGCCGCGGGCGGCGCCCCCGACTCGCCTCGGCGCCAGGAGGCTGTCGGGCTTCGGGTCGGGCCCGCGTTGGGGCGGGTAAGGGGCGCCGGCCAGGGGCACCAGCGCCGCGATACCGTGGGGATCGCGAGCATTTTGAACGCCGGCTGAGCCCC
>JANONH010000581.1:0-1513 GCA_031420735.1 Methylibium sp. | reverse complement strand
CAACGAGGCCGTGCTCATGTTGCACGCCACTTCGCTGGCCAGCGTCGTCACCCTGCTCGACCTCACCGGCGCCGCGCGCGAAGTCAACGCCCGCCACTACCTGCCCTTCGAGGCCTTTCTCACCGCCGCGGCGATCTACCTCGCGCTCACCCTGCTGCTGGTGGGCGGGCTGCACGCGATCGAGCGGCGCGCCCTGGCGCACCTGCGGGCGCGGGGCGCGTAGCGAGCCAGGGCGAAGCGGTCATCATTGACCAGCGGTGCGCCTGCGGGCGCGGGACGCGTAGGTTCACTCGTTTTTTCAGGCAGCCGCGGCAGCCGGCGGCGCCCCAAGCCGCCGACAATCGCCCACCATGCAACGACGCGACCATCCGCTGCTTTCGGCCACGCTGGGCACCGCGCGCAGCGTCACGAGCTTTCACTACGGCCCGGCGGGCGTGGGGCCGAAGGTCTATGTGCAGGCCTCGTTGCATGCCGACGAGTTGCCCGGCATGCTCGTGGCCCACCATCTGCGCCAGCAGCTCGCGGCGCTGGAGCGCGAAGGCGCGCTGCTCGGCGAAGTGGTCGTCGTGCCGGTGGCCAACCCGCTGGGCCTGTCGCAGTGGCTGCTGCACACGGCGGCGGGCCGCTTCGACCTCGCCAGCGGCGCCAACTTCAACCGCCACTACCCGGCGCTGCTCGAGAGCGTCTGGCAGCGCGTCGAGGCCACGCTCGACGGCGACGCCGCGGCGAACGTGCAGCGCATCCGCGCGGCCCTTGCCGAAGCCGTCGCCGCACTGCCAGTAGTGAGCGAACTGGCCAGCCTGCGCCGCACGCTGCTGGCGCTGTCGTGCGACGCCGACGTCGTGCTCGACCTGCACTGCGACACCGAAGCCGTGATGCACCTCTACACCGCCCCCGAACTTTGGCCCCAAGTGGAGCCGCTCGCGCGCTGCCTCGGCGCACAGGCCAGCCTGCTGTGCGAAGAGTCGGGCGACGACCCCTTCGACGAAGCCTGCTCGCAGATCTGGCGGCGCCTGGCCGAGCGCGCCGGGCCTTCGCGGCCGGTGCCCGCGGCTTGCACCTCCGTCACGGTCGAGCTGCGCGGCAATGCCGACATCGCCCACCCAGAGGCCCGGGCCGATGCCGCGGCGCTGTTGGCCTACCTGGTGCACCGCGGCATGGTGCGCGACGCATCGGCGGGCGCAGCCGCAGGCACCGCGCCCGCCCTGCCGCCCCTGCTGCAGCCGGCCACGCCACTGGCCGGCTCGCTGCCACTGGTGGCGCCCAGCAGCGGCGTGGTCGTGTGGCTCGCGCACCCCGGCAGCTGGCTTAGCGCGGGCGAGCCGATGGCCGAATTGGTCGACCCCGTCGCGGGCGCGGTCACCGTGCTGGTGAGCCCGACCGAAGGCCTGTTTTATGCCCGCATCTCGCACCGTTTTGCGCACGCCGGCATGAGCCTCGCCAAGGTCGCCGGCCGCGAAGCCCGGCGCAGCGGCAAGCTGCTGAGCGACTGATGGCCGCGGCGCAACACGCA
>JANONH010000580.1:0-3186 GCA_031420735.1 Methylibium sp. | reverse complement strand
CGAACTCCGGCTCGCGCCTGCCGCTGCAGTCGGGTCGGGCGTGAGCGCCGCCGCGGGCAAGGCGAGCAAGACCGGCGCCGCGGTGCGCGCGGTGGGCGACGGCCCGCCGCATTTGCCGCTGTTCGTTGCGAGAGAAATCGCGCTGGAATTGCAGCAGGGTGCAAGCGCATTGCGGATGCGCGTTCAAGCCGGCAGCGCGCAGGTGCTGGGCGCCATATTGCGCTGGAGCGAGCTGAGCTGGGAGCGGCAGGGCGAGGCCGCCGCGCGCCTGCGACTCGAGGCCGAGGTCGAGCCATTGCTCGCAGCCCCGCTGCTGCAGCGATTCCAGGCCGACTTCGGCTGGAGCGGCGACCTACTGATCGGCGCCCGGCTCAGTGTGCGAAGCGACCCCGCAGTGACCGTGCGCGTCGAAGTCGCGCGCCGCGGCGGCGACCTGCAGGTCAAGGAACTGGGCAGCGTCCAGGCGCTTGGCCTCACCGATGCCCGCCTGGCGCTCGAGGCCGACGGCGGCGTGTGGCGCTTTACGCAGCTCGTGGCGGGTACTCAGCTCGGGCGGGTATCGGGCCAGCAGACCGTGCGCACCGGTGCCGAGCGTTTGTGGCCCGCGCCCGACGCCAGCCTGAGCGGCGAGATCGCCATCCAGGTCGACAAGCTCGAAACCTGGGGCGCATGGGTGCCGGCCGGCTGGCGCCTGGGCGGGCAACTCGAAGCGGCCCTGCGGGTGGCGGGCCGCCTAAACAGCCCCGAGTTGCGCGGCGAGGTGCGCGGGCGCCAACTCGCCGTGCGCAACACGCTCGAAGGCGTTGCACTGAACGAAGGCGAACTCGAGGCGAACTTCGACGGCGTCGGCGCGCGGCTCCAAGCGCTGCGCTTTCGCGCTGGCGAGGGCTGGCTTGAAGTGACCGGCGACGCGCGCCTCGGGGCCGAGCCCCAAGCCCGCCTCGAAGTGACGGCCAAGCGTGCCACCCTGCTCGGGCGTGTCGACCGCCGCGTGGTTGCCAGCGGCGCAGCGCGCATCGTCCTCGATGCGCACAAGACCGCTGTGAACGGCGCGCTGCGGCTCGACGAAGGCCTCATCGACATCAGCCGCAGCGACGCGCCCGCGCTTGGCGACGACGTTACCGTGCGCCGCGCCGGCGACCCGCCCGAGGAGGACTCGGTGGCGCCCTCGCCGCGCTTGGCGCGCAGCGTGGACATGAAGCTCTCGCTCGACCTGGGCCCGCGCTTGCACGTGCGGGGACGCGGCATCGACACCCGACTCGAGGGCCAACTCGAGCTCACCTCGCCCGAAGGACGGCTCACCGCCCGCGGCGAAATCCGCACCGACCGTGGCACCTACGCCGCCTACGGCCAAGACCTCGAGATCGCGCGCGGGGTGATCACCTTCGTGGGCGACATCGCCAACCCGCGCCTGGACATCGAAGCGGTGCGCGGCGACACCGACACCCGGGTCGGTGTGATCGTCGGCGGCAACGTGGCCGCACCGCGCATCCGCTTGTTTTCGCAGCCCGAGCTGCCCGCCACCGAACAACTCGCGCTGCTCGTCACGGGCCGCAGCTACGACAGCCTGGCGGGCAACGAAACCCTGCTGCTGCAGCGCGCGGCGCTCGCTCTGCTGGCCGGAGACGGCAGCGAGGGCAATCGCTTCGACGTCGCGCGCATGCTGCAACTCGACGAGCTCTCGGTGCGCCAGGGCGAGGGCGCCGTGCGCGACACCTTCGTGACGCTCGGCAAACAAATCTCAGAACGCGTCTACCTCGGCTACGAGCGCGGCTTGAGCACCGCCGCGGGTAACTTTCAGCTCATCTACCGGATCGCGCGGCGCTTCACGCTGCGCGCCCAGTCGGGCGACGACCCCGCCGTCGATCTGATCTGGTTGTTTCACTGGAACTGACGCGCGGCGCCAGCGGATGGGCGGCTCTAGGAGCCTGTTGGCACCCGGGCCTTGAGCAAGAGCAGCGAAGGCTGGCGCCGCGCCGGGCGGGCCGGGCGATAGCACGACAGGGTTGCGGGCTCGAACGGGGCCACGCTCGGCTTCCACAGCATCACGCGCGAATCGACCGATGCCGGTGCTGCTTGCCGCGGCGGCATATTGCGGGCTGCGACCATCCAGCGGCGATGCAGTTTGCGAAACCGCGACAAGTCGGCATCGCAGATGGAGCACCAGAACAAGGCGAAGGCGATGAGCCCGAGCGCCATATAGGTGCCGCCGTCGTTCGAGGGTCGGTAATCGGGGCCGAGCAGGCTGGCGGCCATGACGCCCAGGGCCAGGAAGACCGCGGCGTCGAACAAGAGGGCGCCGCCGGCGCGGGTGAGGAAGGGCTTGAGCTGCAGCAGCGCCAGACGCGGCTGCCGCAGCCACTGCACCGGGGAGCCGGGGCCGTTGTTCGTGGTCGTGTCGGTGGTTGACGTCATGATCGTTCGCGCCAGGAATTCGATAACGATACGCTAGCAGGGCCAAGTGAGCGCGAGCCCCCTTGAATGCAGGAGGGGCGACGCGAGGAAGCGACACGTGACGCGCGCTCAAGGGGGTGGTCCGTGCGTTTCAGCATGTGTTCGGGGGCCACCGGGCGCGTGGGGCGGCGTCTTACACTGGCCCCCGCCGGCATCGCCACCGTAGTTCAACGGATAGAACGGCCGCCTCCTAAGCGGCAGATACAGGTTCGATTCCTGTCGGAGGCACCAGACCAACGCCCGCCAATGTGCGCGGGCGACCTGTTCGGCATCGAGCACTGGCGCCGCATGCGCCCCGAAGATTGCGCGCGGTGCCCTGTCGATCGTCGGGCTGCAAGAGCGCTCGCGGCCAGTGCGGCTCGCCGAGCAATTGCGCCAAGCGGGGTGGCTGCGAGCCGCTACGCCGTAAGCCGGTCTCGCGGGCCGGCCGCATAGCACGACAGCTCGGGAACCCGCAGCAAGGGCTTCGCTTCGTCGGCGCTGCCGTGCAGCCACTGCTCCCAATCGGCCGCCTCGATCGGGACCACCGATCGCTTGTCCTGGCGATCCGGCGGCAACTCGGGCTCGGGCTTGTGCATGCGCGAGAGCAGTGGATGGCCGTCGCAGTTGATGGTGAGCATGGTGTAGCTGGCGACGATTTCGCCGCTTGCCGGGTCGGCCCAGTCGTTCCACAAGCCGGCCAGCGCCCACAGATCACCATCCGCGCGCCGCAACCGCCACCACACGTTCGTG
>JANONH010000579.1:0-3251 GCA_031420735.1 Methylibium sp. | reverse complement strand
GAACTTGCACGCATTCCTCGCTGTTCGCTGCTTGCCGCATAGCCACCAGCGCCGTCTAAGCCCTCGCTCGAGCTGAGCACCAACGGCATGTCACGCTGGCCATCAAGCGCTGGGCCTGCGGCCCATTTTTCGTTTGCTGTCCGAAGCTGTGCGCGAACTGCCAGTTCTCTTTGGGCATGAGATCGTGCGCGACTTCCGCGAGGAGCTCTTGGATTCGTTTGATTCGCTCGTCCATCGGTGGCTCCTGACGGTTAACGCGATTCAGACCACTCGAGGACGGGGCTTTAATGGTTCAAGGCAATGCAAGCCCTGCGGCAAGCGCCCGCGCAAACGGCGCACGAGTGCGGCGTCGAGCGTGCCGCTGCGTCCGCCCTGGCACACGGCGCCGCGAAAGCCGGCGATGTGCGGCGCCAGGCGTTCGAGCTGCGGCAGGTGGCGCTCGCGCAGGGCGCCGGCCAGACCGCACAGCCGGCCTGCGGCGCGCACGCGGGCGACGAAGCTGGCGAGCAGGGGCTCGGGCAGCCGCTCGAAAAGGCTGCCCGAAGCCTTGTTGGCGGTGTCGAGCATCAGGGCCGCGAACGGCAGCGCCAGTGCCTGCTCGAGCAGGCCCAGGTCCAGGCCGTCGTCGGCCAGGAACACGGGCACCACGCGCAGGCCGCTGTCGCCAAGCGCCTGCAGCAGCGCCTGCCCGCCCGGCGCGAGCCCCACCTTGACGTAATCGACGCCGCACGCGGCAGTGGCGGCGGCGCGCGCCAGTACCGCATCGACCTCGCCCGGCGCGAAGTCGCCCACCGTGGCGCTGATGGTCAGGCCCGGGTGCGCGCGCCGCAGCGCAGCCACCACCGCGCGCAGGCTGGCCAGCGGCAGCGCGCCGAGGGCGCCGTGCCGCGGCTCCTTGCAGTCGACGATGTCGGCGCCAGCGCCCGCGGCGAGCAGCGCCTCGGCGGCGTCGCGCACACTCACCAGCAGCTTCATGCGCGGCCACCCGTGGCCACTGCGGCGGCGACGGCGCGGTGCATGGCCACCGCCTGCAGCAGCCAGCCCCAGGCTTCGCGCTCCTCGGGCCCGGCGGTCTTGTCGATGGCGATTTGCAGGTAGGCGAGTTCGCCGTTCACCTTTTCGGCGCCGAGCATGTGCAGGCGGCTAACCAGCACCGCGCCTTCAATTACCGCGGCCTGCGCGCGGTTGAAGCCGGCAAACGGCAGGTGCTGCACCTCGTGTACGCGCGCCAGGGTGAGCACGGTGCGCTCGGCCTCTTCGGCGAGCTGCTCGAGCTTCAGTTCCACATGGCCGATCGCCACTGCGAGCCGCACGCCCGCAATGCGCTCGGCCGGCAGGCACGGCCACTCGCGCCGCCCGAGCAGGCGCGCGGTCACGCTGGCGGCGAAGACGCGCGTGTCGGTCACGAGGTTGAGCACCGCAAAGCCGCTGGCCGCAATGTTGTCGAGCGTGGACGAAGGCCGGTAGGGCATGAGCACCACCTGCTCGCCGCGGTAGCGCACGCCCATGGGCGCGATGTGCGGCGTGCCGTCGGCGGCCAGCGTCGTCACCACGGTCTCGAAGATCTGGTCGTTCATGGCGCTTGTTTCTTGGTGCGGCGCACCCTTACGCCGCTGGCGTCGCGCGCATCCTGCAGGGTGGCGGTAGAGGAGGCATGGAGGGCGGGAACGGCGGGTGCCGCGGGAGCTGCGGATGTTGCCGCTGATGCTGGAGACGCCGCAGACGCCGTAGACGCAGACGCCGGAGATGCGGCTGATGTCGATGCGGATGCCGCAGAGGCCGACTCGCCGGCCCTACCGCGCGCTGTCTCGGGCACGGCCGCCGGGCCCGCTGCGCGATGCGTGAGCGTGGTGCCCGGTGCGCACTGCGCCATGGCGTCGTCCGCGCTGCGCGCCACCGCCACGCCCCAGTCGAGCGGCTGGTCCTGCACGTAGCGCTTGCCGAGCTGCCAGGCGGTTTCGGCGCGGGCCAGCTCCACCCCCATGTAGAAGGCATGCGCGGCGTCGTTCTCCAGCTTCAGCTGGGGCCACAGCGCAAAGGCGTCTCGAGCCACGCGCAGGCCGTCGCGGTTGTAGACGTGCAGGCCCTCGGCCGAGATCTGCACACGAAAATTGGGGTCGCGTACCTCGCTGGCCATGGCCGCAATCTCGGCCGACGTGTCGGGAAACGGGTGTCTCGCATGCACCGTCATCAGCGCGTCCGATACGCCCTTGGGAAGCATCCGGTGCGTCTTGGCGGCGTGCATCATGCGGCGCGCGGCGTCGGCTTCGGCCACCGCGCGGCGGGCGTGCGGGCTCACCTCGGTGGTGAGCACGGCGGCGACGTCGAGCTCGGCGCACATGCCAAACAGCAGTGCGTTGATGCCGCTGGTGTCGGCCTCGGTCAGCTCGGTCAGGTTGCCCACGCCCATCATGATCGGCGCCTCGGGAAAGCGTTCGCGCAGGCGCTGGTAACGCACCACCGACGCCGTAAAGCCGAACGGGATCGGGTCGAGGATGGCGTCGGCAAGGAACGCGCGGCCCTTGTTCTGCAGCGCTTCTACCGCCGCGAACAGCGAGGCTTCGTCGGCCGGCTCGCGGCCGATGAGCACCGGCGTGGCGGCCACCTCGTCGGCGACCCACAGCGTGTCGAGCGTGAGGCTCAGCAGGTAGTCGCAGCCGGCGTGCCCGCCGCGCAGCAACTCGTCGGTGAGCATCGAATCCACGCTCACCGCGAAGCCTTCGCTCTTGAGCGCGCGCACGCTGTCTTCCAGGTGGGGGAAGGGCGTGGCCGGCAGGCAGCCGAGGTCGATCACGTCGGCGCCGTCGCGCCGCAACTCGTGCGCCCGCGCCACGATGGCTTCCACCGTGAGCCGCGGCGCGTCGACGATCTCGGCAAAGATGGCGACCTCGTACTCGCTCAGGTCGATCGGCTTGGCCGCGCGGTTAAAAAAGCGTGGCAGGTCTTTCATCTCTTCGGGCCCGCGCTCGACCGGGATGCCGTAGTGCGCGCTGAGTTCGTCGACGTCGCCGCGGCAGCGCCCGGGCAGCAGCAGGCGCTCGGCCGGGCGCGCCGCGCCGGCGTCGCCCGCCGGCGTGAGCACCGGTGCTGCGACGCGGCGCTTGACCATGTCGGTGGTCATGAGGCCGGCCACCTGCAGGCCGATTTCGCGCACTTCGTAGGTAAAGGCCGGTGGCTCGATGCCGGCCAGCACGCGGTGCAGCCCCGGCTCGGCCAACCGGCCGGTCAGGAAGACGATGTGTTGCATGGGC
>JANONH010000578.1:0-1535 GCA_031420735.1 Methylibium sp. | reverse complement strand
GCGGGTCGTAGTGGCGCTTGAGGCTGTAGATGTAATCGGCCGCGGTCAGCTCACGCTTCTTGCCGCCGAAGGCCGGGTCGTCGGCAAAGTAGATGCCGGGCCGGATGCGGAAGGTGAAGCTGCGGAAATCGGCGCTGACCTCGGGCATCTCGGCCGCAGTGTTGGGCCGCATGCGCGCCGGCTTGGCCAGGAATTCGAACTCCAGCGGCGCGTCGAACATCGCCGAGGCCACGGTGCGTGAATACAGGTCGGTGATGTAGGCCGGGTCGAAGCCGGTCTCGGCGATCGGGAAGGCATACCGAAGCACCTTCAGGGGCTGCGACGGCTGGCTGGGCAGCACGTTCGGTGGTTGCGCCGCCTGGGCTGGAGGCCCCTTCGGCGGTGCCCCGGCCGGGGGGGTCTGCGCCGCTGCCGCCACTGCGAGCGCCAGCAACGCCGCGGCCAGCACGCCGCGTGGGAGAACGGTGAACAGGCGCATGGTGGGCTTTCGCTTCAGGGCGCGGTGCTCGCCGGTTCGATGTCGGTGAAACGCCAGTAGTCGCGGATGAAGGGGTGCGGCCGGAAACCCGACACCGACGGTTGCGTGACCCAGCTCTCGACCACGTGCGCCGTCGCCTTGTACGGCATGTAGGCCAGCGACAGCTTCAGCGCCTGCTGGATCAACGCATCGCGCTCGGGGCCGTCGGGCAGCGCTCGCTGGCGTTCATGCAACGCGTCGAGTTCGGGCAGGCTGATGCGCGAGTGGTTGGACTGGCCCTTGTTCTTGCTGTAGAGCACGTCGAGGAAGTAGCTGCCGTCGGGGATGGCGGCGCTCCAGCCGGTGTTCCACATCATCAACTTGCCGGCGCGGCTGGCCTTGATGTTTTCCTGCCAGGCGCCGACGCGGAACTTGATGCGCACGCCCACCTGCGTCATCGCCTTCTGCCACAGGCCTTGCACTTGCCGCGCCAGCTGGCTGGGCTCGCTGGCGAATTCGAGTTCCAGCGGCTGGCCGTCGGGCTGGTCGCGCCAGCCGTCGCCGTCGCGGTCGACATAGCCATAAAGGTCGAGCAAGGCCTTGGCGCGCGGCAGGTCGTGGTCGCTCATCTCGGTCTTGAGCTTCGGGTCGTAGCCGCTGACGCCGGGCGGCAGGATCGTTTGCGGCGGCACGGCCTGGCCGCGGCGCACCAAGTCGATCTCGCGCTGCACGTCGTAAGCCAGCGCCAGCGCCCGGCGCAGCGCCACGCGCTCGGGCGTGTAGCCGCCGATCACCGGGTGCTCCATGCCGAAGTACGTATAGGCGGTGGTCGGCGCCACGTGTCGCTGCAGCTGCACGCCCTGCTTGCCCAGGTTGGGCGACACCGGCGACTGCGCGGGAATCGCCTGGCCGCGACGCACGACGCGGATCTCGCGTTCGAGGTCTTGCGACAGGTTGATCGCGCGGCGCAGCGCGACCTTGTCGGGCGTGTAGCCGCCGACCACCGGGTCTTCCATGTTGAAGTAGACGTAGGCGTTGTCTGGGTTGGCCTGGCGCGCCATGCGGATGCCGCGCTTGG
>JANONH010000577.1:0-1675 GCA_031420735.1 Methylibium sp. | reverse complement strand
CAGGCGGGGTAAGGGTCGCAGTCGGCATGGGATGGGCGTGGAAGAGGGCGCTTGCCCACGAGCGGCAAGGCGGGCGCCGGCCGGGCCGGCAGAATCGGCGATTTTAGGGGCTCACATTCCATGCGCTGTCCGCAATTCACTGCCGTGCACAGCGCTTGCTTGAGCGGCCTTTCGGCCAAGCTGCAGTCCGAGGCGCGGCGCGCGCGCCCGGCATGAGCGGCGCTCGAGCGGCCCAGGTGCCCGCACTCATCTTGGCGGCCGGGCGCGGCGAGCGCATGCGCCCGCTCACCGACCGCATGCCCAAGCCGCTGCTGCCGGTTTACGGCAAGCCCTTGATCGTCTGGCAGCTCGAAGCCCTGGCGCGCGCCGGGGTGAGCCGCGTGGTCATCAACACCGCCTGGCTCGAGGAGCAGTTCGAGCCGGCGCTCGGCGACGGCTCGCGCTTTGGCCTGGCGATCGCCTACTCGATGGAAGGCCGTGAGCACGGCGGCGCACTCGAGACCGCCGGTGGCATTGCCAACGCCTTGGCGCTGTTGCAAAGCGACACCTTTTGGGTGCTGGCCGGCGACGTGCATGCGCCGGACTTCGGCTTCGAGGCCGCCCATGTGAGCGATTTCACGAGCGCAGGCGATCTGGCGCACCTGTGGCTGGTGCCCAACCCGCCGCAACACCCGCTCGGCGACTTCGGTCTGAGCCCCAAGGGACGCGTGCTCGCCACAGACCAGCCCGGCGTCATCACTCGTTACACGTATTCGACCATCGCCTTGTTCCAATCGGCCGTGGTGGCGGGCGTGCGGCGCGGCGAAAAGGCGCGGCTCAAACCGCGCCTCGATGCGGCGATCGCACAAGACCGCATCGGCGGCAGCCTCTACGCAGGCCGCTGGGCCGATGTCGGAACGCCGCAGCGTTGGGAGGAGTTGCAGCATCGAAAGTGATCGCAAATGGGCCTGCTCGCCACACTGTTGATTTCGCTCGCCCTCGTCGCGCTGGCCATCGGCGCCGAGCGGGCACTCGTGCGCATGGCGCAAGCCGCCTGGCTCGCCTACGAGCCGCTCTGCGGCGAGCACACCGACTCGGTCGTCTACCACCGCAATCTCTGGACGCCGGGCCAGCGCGACCTCATCGGCGCCGCCGCCGCCCTGGTGGCCAGCGGCCTGCTGCTGGCCGCCGCCTGGCAATGGCCGAGCGGTCTGCTCGCGACGGCCGCCTTGGCTCTGTGGTTGGCCGCGCTCGGCTGGGATCTGTGGCGCTGGGAGCGCGTCGCCGCAAGCGTGAAGTTCGTATCGTGGCGACGCGGCTGGCGCCACTCGGCACGTCGCGTGGCGGTGTCGGACCTTAGGGAAGTCAATGTCGTCGAGCGCAGCCACGCATGGCCCGGCCTGCCGGCCTGGGCGCAGCCCAGCACCTGCTACGTGGCGCTCAGCTTGCGCGACGGCAAGAGCGTCAAGTTGCCGCGCACCGGTGCGCTGCTGGGCGGCGCGGGCCGCGTCGAAGCCCTCGCCAATTTCGTGCGCCTGCAGATCGATGGCGTCGCCGACAACCGCCGCCGCGCGGTTGCCGACAAGCGCTCTGCGGCACGCCGCGCGCTGGTGGCGCCGCGACCCGCACCCGAGACGCCGAGCGCCGCCCCCTCGCGCACGGTGGGCGTGGACCGGCCCTGAGCCGGCTCGACTTG
>JANONH010000576.1:0-5323 GCA_031420735.1 Methylibium sp. | reverse complement strand
TGGCCGATGTCGCGCTCGATCTCCGTGCGGTCGCGCTTGACCAGGGTGCCATCGCGCTCGAAGGGCTCGATGAGGTGCAAGATGCCGCCGATGTCGTCGGCGGTGGCTTCGCGCAGGCTCTCGAGCTTTTCGTCCACCACCATGGTGCCGATGCCGTCGTGCGTGTAGACCTCGATGAGCAGCGCGCCGTCCACCGCGAACGGCAGGATATGCGAGCGCTCCACGCCGCCCTCGCAGGCTTTCACGCAGTGCTGAAGGTAAAACGCGGGGTCGCTCGGCCGCTCGGGGCGGGGGAGTGCTGCGAGCAGGCGCTTGGCGTCGGCCAAGGCCAGCTCGGTGTCGATCGGGCTTCGCGGGTCGTCCGGGGTTTCGTGGATGCCCGCCACTTCGGTGAGGAACAGCAGCTTGTCGGCCTTGAGCGCAATGGCGGTGCTGGTGGCGACATGCTCCATCGTGAGGTTGAAAGCCTCGCCGGTCGGCGAAAAACCGAAGGGCGAGAGCAGCACGATGGCGCCGATGTCGATGGCGCGCCGGATCGCTACGCCGTCTACCTTGCGCACCAGGCCGCTTTGCTGGAAGTCCACGCCGTCGACGATGCCGACTGGCCGCGCGGTGAGGAAGTTGCCCGACACCACGCGCACGGTAGCGTTGGCCATCGGCGTGTTGGGCAGCCCTTGCGAGAACGCCGCCTCGATCTCGAAGCGCAGTTGCCCGGCGGCTTCCTGTGCGGAGTCGAGCGCCGCAGCGTCGGTGATGCGCAGGCCGTGGCTAAAGCGCTCGGGGTGGCCCTTGGCCCGCAGTTGCTCGCTCACCTGCGGGCGAAAGCCGTGCACCAGCACCAGCTTGGTGCCCATCGCGTGCAGGATCGCGAGGTCTTGCACCAAGCCGTTGAGCCTGCCCGCGGCGATGCCTTCGCCGGCCATCGCCACGACGAAGGTTTTGCCGCGGTAGGCGTGGATGTAGGGCGCCACCGCGCGAAACCACGGAACGAAGGTGTGCGGAAAAACAAGGTCCATGGCAGAGTTTGGCGTGCCTGTGGGGGCCACAGGCGTCGCGAATTGTGCAGCATGGCCCCGGCGCTCGAGCCATGAAAGCGCCGAGCCGCCATTGACTCGGCCGCCATGCCAACGCAGCATTGCAAGCCTCGACAAAGCGCCTTGAAGGAGACACGACATGGACCCCTTTCGCACCCACGGCGCGCCCAGTTGGTCGGAGCTGGTCACCACCGACCCGGCGGCGGCCGCAAGCTTTTACCGCGAACTCCTCGGCTGGGAGATCGAGCCGATGGACATGGAAGGCGGCAAGTACCACGTCGTGAAGGTGGCCGGCGAGGCCCACGCCGGCATCATGACGCTGCCCCCCGGCTCGCCGCCGCGCCCGCCGTCGTGGGGCGTCTACGTGACTGTCGACGACGTCGACGCCAGTGCCGAGCGGGCCAAGGCCCTGGGCGGCCAGGTGCTGCTTGCACCGACCGACGTCGTCGGCGTCGGCCGCTTCGCGCTTGTTGCCGACCCGCAAGGAGCGATGCTGCACCTCATCACCTACGGCGTGCAGACCGGCGATTGATCGCCGGGCAGGGCCACCGCGCGCCCATAATCGCGGCCTCGTGAATTTGCCCTCATCGCGCAAAAGCGCGCCGCCCCCAATGCGCGAAGGCGCGTCGCCGCCCCATCCGCGCGAGCGCGCGCCGCCAAGGCCCCAGGTGCCGGCGCGCGCCCTGCCTCCCATCGCATTCCCCGAAGCGCTGCCGGTCTCGGCCCGCCGCGACGAGATCGCGCGCGCAGTGTTGGACCACCAGGTCGTGATCGTCTGCGGCGAAACCGGCTCGGGCAAGACCACGCAGTTGCCCAAGCTCATGCTCGCCATCGGCCGCGGCAAGGCCAACGCGAAGCCGGGTGAGCGCGGCCGCCTCATCGGCCACACGCAGCCGCGGCGCATCGCGGCCAGCTCGGTGGCCAAGCGCATCGCCGAGGAGCTGAACACGCCGCTCGGTGAAGTGGTCGGCTTCAAGGTGCGCTTTCAGGACCGGCTCACGCCCAATGCCTCGGTCAAGCTCATGACCGACGGCATCCTGCTGGCCGAAACCCAGAACGACCCGCTGCTGCAAGCCTACGACACCCTCATCGTCGACGAAGCCCACGAGCGCAGCCTCAACATCGATTTCTTGCTCGGCCACTTGCGCCAGATCCTGCCGCGCCGGCCCGACCTGAAGATCATCGTCACCTCGGCGACCATCGACGCCGACCGTTTTGCCCGGCACTTCGCGTCGGCTCGCGGGCCGGCGCCGGTGATCACGGTGTCGGGGCGGCTCTACCCGGTCGAGCAGCGTTGGCGGCCTTTCGAGGAGTCGCGCGAGCACCGCCTCGAAGACGCCATCGCCGCTGCGGTCGACGAACTCTGGCGCAGCGCCGGCGGCGACATCCTGGTGTTCCTGCCGGGCGAGCGCGAGATACGCGACTGCGCCGACCACCTGCGCCAGCACCTCGCGCACGACGCGCGCACCGCCCACCGCGGCGGGCCGCCGGCGGAAATCTTGCCGCTGTTCGCGCGGCTCTCGCAGGCTGAGCAGGACCGCGTGTTCGAGTCCGGCAACGGGCGGCGCATCGTGCTGGCCACCAATGTGGCCGAGACCTCGCTCACGGTGCCGGGCATCCGCTACGTGGTCGACGCCGGCACCGCACGCGTCAAGCGCTACAGCTACCGCACCAAGGTCGAGCAGTTGCAGGTCGAGCCGGTAAGCCAGGCGGCGGCCAACCAGCGCGCCGGGCGTTGCGGGCGCGTGGCCGACGGCGTCTGCATCCGCCTCTACGCCGAAGCCGACTTCGCCGGGAGGCCGCGCTTCACCGACCCCGAAATCATGCGCAGCTCGCTCGCCGGCGTGATCTTGCGCATGAAGGCGTTGGGGCTGGGTTCGGTCGAAGACTTCCCCTTCCTCGAAGCGCCGCCCAAGACGGCGATCGCCGACGGCTACGCGCTGCTCGGCGAGCTTGGCGCCACCGACGACGACAACGAGCTCACGCCGGTGGGCGCCGAGCTGGCCCGCCTGCCGCTGGACCCGCGCGTGGGCCGCATGATCCTGGCCGCGCGCGAGCGCGAGGCGCTGGTCGAGGTGCTGGTGATCGCCAGCGCCCTCAGCGTGCAGGACGTACGCGACCGCCCGCTCGAGCAGCAGCAGGCGGCCGACGCCAAACACAAGCTGTTCGACGACGAGCGCTCCGAGTTCATGGGCTACCTCAAGCTCTGGAAGTGGCTCGAAGAAGGGCGCGGCGTGCACGGGCATGCGGGTGCTTCCACCGACACGCCGAAGTTGTCGAACCGACAACAGGAGCAGCGCCTGCGCGAGCACTTCGTTTCGCCGCGCCGGGTGCGCGAATGGCGCGACATCCATTCACAACTGCACACCGTGGTGGCCGAGCACGGCTGGCGCCTCAACGGCAGCGCCGCCACCTACGAGCAGGTCCACTTGGCGATGCTCGCCGGCCTGCTGGGCAACATCGGCCAGAAGAGCGACGACGAAGACTGGTACCTCGGCGCGCGCGGCATCAAGTTCTGGCGCCACCCTGGCGCGCACCTGTCCAAAAAGCCGGGCCGCTGGCTCATCGCGGCCGAACTGGTGGAGACCACGCGGCTGTTCGGGCGCGCGCTGGCCGCCATCGAGCCGCAGTGGATTGCCGGCGTGGCCGGGCATTTGCTCAAGAAGCAACTGCTCGAGCCGCACTGGGAGAAGAAGGCTGCAGAAGTGGTGGCTCTCGAGCGCGCGACGCTCTATGGGCTGGTGGTCTACAACAACCGGCGCGTCAATTACGGTCAGATCGACCCCACCGCGGCGCGCGAGATCTTCATCCGTGCCGCGCTGGTGGAGGGCGAGTGGGACAGCAAGCTGCCCTTCCTTGCGCACAACCGCAAGTTGATCAAGGAGGTCGAGGAACTCGAGCACAAGTCGCGCCGCCAGGACGTGCTGGTGGACGACGAACTCATCTTCGCCTTCTACGACCAGCAGTTGCCGAGCGACGTGCATTCGGGGGCTTCGCTCGAGCGCTGGCTGCGTGAAGAGAGCGCGCACAAGCCCAGGCTCTTGATGCTCACGCGCGACGAGTTGATGCGCCATGAAGCCGCCGGCATCACCACCGCGGCGTTCCCGAAAACGGTGCGCCTGGGCGGCATCGACTGCGCCGCAAGCTACCTGCACGAGCCGGGCGATGCGCGCGACGGCGTGACCGTCACGGTGCCGATCTACGCGCTTAACCAGGCCAGCGAGGAGCGCTGCGACTGGCTGGTTCCAGGGCTGCTGGCCGACAAGGTGCTCGCCTTGGTGAAAAGCCTACACCAGCGGCCGCGCTCGCGCCTGGTGCCGCTTCTGCAGTTCGCCGCCGAGTTCGTGCAGACGGTGCCGTTTGCAGAAGGCTCGCTGATCGACGCGCTGCTCAAGGCTGTGCGAGAGCGCGCGCAGATCGCCGTGCAGCGCAACGACTTCAAGCAGGAGACGCTGGCCCAGCACCTGTTCATGAACTTGCTGGTGGTCGACGAGCACGGCCGGCAACTGGGCATCGGCCGTCACCTGCCCACCTTGAAGGCGGAACTGGGCGTGCAGGCGCGCTCGGCCTTCCAGGCGCTGGCCGGTTTGCGCAAGGGCGGCGCGCTGGCGAACGCGCTCGCGGCGGCGCCTACCTCGGGCGCGCCCGGCAGCCCGCTGCGGGTGGCCGCGGCGGCCGCCGCCGCAGAGCCGGCACGCACGCCCGCCGAAGCGCCCAAGCAGTACACCGCCTGGAGCTTCGGCGAACTGCCCGAGCTGCTGGAAATCGCACGCGGCAAGCAGTCGCTCATCGGCTTCCCGGCGCTCATCGACAAGACGAGCCACGTCGAGATCGAAGTCTTCGACGAGCCCGACGTGGCCGCCGCCAAGCACCGCGGCGGCCTGCGGCGGTTGGTGGCGCTGCAGATCAAGGAGCCGCTCAAGTACCTCGAGAAAAACATCCCGGAAATCACTGCCATGGCGGCCAGCTACATGGCGCTGGGCGGCGCGGTGGAGGAGTTGCGCGCGCAGATCGTCGAAGTGGCGCTCGACCGCGCCTTCCTGGCGCAGCCCTTGCCGAGCGATGCCGCGGCGTTTTCGCGCCGCGTCGATGAAGGCCGCGCGCGCCTTACGCTCATCGCGCACGAAGTGGCGCGCCAGGCGCATGCCGTTCTCGCCGAGCACGCACTGGCGGCGCGCAAGCTCAAGGACGCACGCCCGGCCAAGGAAACCGCGGACGACGTGGCCGCGCAGCTCGCCCGCCTTGTCCCCAAGCGCTTTCTCGTGCACACGCCGTGGGCGGCGCTCGTG
>JANONH010000575.1:0-1746 GCA_031420735.1 Methylibium sp. | reverse complement strand
GGAACTGGTGGCACGTGCGCTGCACAAGCACAGCCCGCGTGGCGACCTGGGCAACCAGGGGCCGTTCGTCGCCATCAACACCGCGGCCATCCCGAAGGACTTGCTGGAGAGTGAACTCTTCGGCCACGAGCGCGGCGCCTTCACCGGCGCCCAGACCACGCGCCGCGGCCGCTTCGAGCAGGCCGATGGCGGCACGTTGTTCCTGGACGAAATCGGCGACATGCCGTTCGACCTGCAGACGCGGCTGCTGCGGGTGCTGAGCGACGGCCAGTTCTACCGCGTCGGTGGCCACCAGCCGCTGAAGGCCCACGTGCGCGTGATCGCGGCCACCCACCAGAACCTGGAAGAACGTGTGCGCCAGGGCGCGTTCCGCGAAGACCTGTACCACCGTCTGAACGTCATCCGCCTGCGCCTGCCGGCCCTGCGCGAGCGGCGCGAGGACATCCCGATGCTGACGCGCTTCTTCCTGCAGAAGAGCGCCAAGGAGCTGGGTGTCGAGGCCAAGCGCATCACCGACAGCGCGCTGCAGCGGCTGGCGGCCTTCGACTTCCCGGGCAACGTGCGCCAGCTTGAGAACGTCTGCCACTGGCTGACGGTGATGGCGCCGGCGCAGGTGGTCGAGCCCAAGGATCTGCCGCCCGAACTGCTGGCCCCGGCGGCCTTGGCGCCGCAGGCCGTGGGCCACGCCGCGGCCGAAACCAGCAGCCCGCAGCCGCTGGCGTTCGCAGCATCCGAAGGTCAGACCGTGCCCGACCCGGTGGCGGCAGTGGCGGCCGACACCCCGCCCGCGTTGAGCTGGCTCGGCGACCTGGAGCGCGAGGCACGACGGCGTCTGGAAGCGGGCGAGCCCGAGGTCTGGGAAGCGCTGACGCGGCAGTTCGAGGGCCGGCTGATCCACACCGCGCTCGAGATCACCCGCGGCCGCCGCATCGAGGCGGCGCAGAAGCTGGGCATCGGCCGCAACACCATCACGCGCAAGATCCAGGAGCTGGGCCTGGAGGATTGACCTGCGGGGTCGGCGGGCGTCAATCCAGCGTGACGATCACCGGCGCGTGATCGCTCGGGCGTTCGTTCTTGCGCGGCAGCTTGTCGATCGTGCAGGCCTGCACCCGCGGCCGCAGCGCCGCGCTGACGAGGATGTGGTCGATCCGCAGGCCCTGGTTCTTGCGGAACGCCAGGTTGCGGTAGTCCCACCAACTCCACAGCCGCGGTGGCTGCTCGAACAGGCGGAAGGCGTCGACCAGACCGAGGCTGACCAGGCCCTGGAAGTGCGCTCGCTCCTCGGGCGTGCAGTGGATGGTTCCGGCCAGCGCCACCGGGTCATGCACATCGCGGTCTTCGGGCGCGATGTTGAAGTCGCCCATCAGCAGCAACTGCGGGTAGCGGCCGAGCTCGTCACGGACCCAGGCCTGCAGCGCCATCAACCAGCGCATCTTGTACGCGAACTTGTCGCTCTCCGGCGCCTGGCCGTTGGGGAAGTAGGCTCCGATGATGCGCACGCCGTCCACGGTGGCGGCGAGGACACGCGCCTGTTCGTCGTCGAAGCCCGGGATGTTGCGCACCACGTCCAGCGCCGGGCGCCGCGACAGCAGGGCGACACCGTTGTAGGTCCTCTGCCCGAACCGCTGCACCTGCCAGCCGGCAGCCTCGATCTCGGCCTGCGGAAACTTGTCGTCGGTGAGCTTGGTCTCCTGCAGCACGAGGGTGTCGACCCGCACGGCAGCGGCGTCCTGCGCCGCCAGCCAG
>JANONH010000574.1:0-4602 GCA_031420735.1 Methylibium sp. | reverse complement strand
CGCGCGCCGGTAGACGGCGGTCTGCTCGTCGCGCTCGGTTGGCCGGCGCTCGCGCGCCAGCAAGAGCCAGCCCGGGCGCTCGAGCGCGTCTGCAGAGGCGCCCACTCGCGTCGGCGTGAGCAGGTAGTCGCAGCGCCTCGCCGAGGCGTCGTCGACTTCGGTTGTCGCCTCGATGCGCCAGCCGCCGTGGTACTCGAGTGCCGCCATGAGCGCCACCGGCAGCCGGTTGGCGCAGGCGCTTGCTCCCTGCGGCAACTGTTGGGCGATGCGCGCCACCAGCGGCCGGTAACTGCGCGCGTAGTCCAGCACGGGCAGCAGCAGGCTCATCAGCAGGAGCCAGCACAGCGTCAGTCCGCCCGCCGGCAGCACCAAGCTCTTCCAGAGGGGGTGGCGGTGGCGTCCGGTACGCCAGCGCACGAGCAGCAACCAGGCAAGGGTCGCCGCCAGCGCGCACGCCAAGGCCACGATGGAGAAACCGCCCGGATAGCCCGGTACGAGTCGCGCGACATTGGCCGCGGTCCTGGCCGGCACGCCGGTCTGCAGGGCACTGTAGACAACCCAGATGGCGATCGCGCCGATGCTGAAAAAGGCCACCGAGAACCAGTCGATCGCGGCAGCGACGCTGCGCTGCAAAGTGGGCAGTGCAAAGGCAGAGAGCATCGCCAGGGCCGGCAGGCCGAGCATCAGGGCTCGGTCGGAGCCGCCCATGCCGATGCAGGCCAGGAGCGCGACCGCGGCCTGGGTCGCAGGAACGGCGATGTGGCGGTGTCCCGCGTGGCCGCGCCAGCGCCAGAGTGTCCAGGCCGCCAGTGCCCAGGCCGGCCAAGTGAACCAGCCCAGCAATTGCAACACCGCACCGATGTCGGGCAGGGCGGTCATGCGCCATTGCCAGGCGCCCAGCGCCGTGGCTGCAAGCGCTGCAAGCGCCGCGGCGGCCGCGATCCAGGCGGCAAAGAGCCGAGCCAGCGGGTAGCTCGAGCGCAGGCTCACGGCGGCGCCGGCCAGCGCGAAGCCCAGGCCCATGGTCGGCGCACCGCTCGCCGCGAGCACGGGCAGCGCCACCAACACGGCCACGCGCGACGGCCAGGCGCGCCAGGGACTTGCCGCGAGCGCGTAGGCGAACAAGGTGGCGCCGAACAGCTGCACCAGTTCGGGCGTTGTCTCGTGGCCCAGTTGCAACAGGCCGAGCGTGGCCATGAGCGCCAGCAGGGCGCCGTCGGCGATGGCCCGCGCGTAGTCGACCGGCTGCGCTTCTCCGCCAAAGGCAAACGGCACTGGCTGCGCCGCCTCGGTGCGAGCCAGGTGATAGGTGCTGTACCAGGTGAAGGCGAGCACGCCCACGAGCAGCAGTCCGAAAGGAAGTCGTGCCGCCATGGCCGGGTCCAGCAGCGGGGCCAGCAGCTTGATCGCCAGGGCACCGAGCCAGTAGGGCAGCAGGGCGCCATCGCCTGCGAGCCCGCCGATGGTTGGCAGCAGCGGGTCGGAGCTGCCACGCGCGAGCGAAAGCATGTAGCCGAAGGCGCTGATGTCGGCGCTGCGCCAGGGGTCGCGCCCAAGCAGGCCGGGCAGCACATAGGCCGCGCAGAAGAGGATCAGCGCCACGCGCGGCAGCCGCTCGGCTGCGCGCTGCGATACCAGGGCGGGCGTCGGGGTGCTCAAGCGTTTTGCACGGGAAGAGACATCGTCGGATGTTGCAGCAAAACGGGCCCGCAAAAAAAGGCAGCCGCGGCTGCCTTCTTTGGGTCGAACGCTTTGAAGAACGCTGCGTGAAACCGGCAAACTACTTCTTCGCGCTGAGGTGCGCGAACTTGTTGCGGAACTTCTCGACGCGCCCGCCGAGCGAGTCGATGCTCTTTTGCGTGCCGGTGTAGAAAGGATGGGTTTCGCTCGTGGTCTCGAGCTTGTAGAGCGGCAGGTCGCGGCCGTCTTCCATCTTGACTGTCTCGCGCGTCTGCGCGCAGGAGCGCGTCACGAACTTGAAGCCGTTGGAGATGTCCACGAAACAAACGTCGCGGTAGCCAGGGTGAATGCCGTCTTTCATCTCGAATCCTAGTTTGCTGCAGGAGCCTCGCCGCCGCTCGGGGCGCACTTTCTGCCGTTAAGTGAAGCCGCGGATTATGACATTGGGGCTTTGCCACCCCAGGGCGGTCCGCCCCCGCATGCGCCGAAAACGCGCGAACTTCAACCGCCTCGGCGCATCATGTCGAAGAAGTCGAGGTTGGTTTTTGTCGCCTTCATCTTGTCGAGGATGAACTCCATCGCTTCGATCTCGTCCATGGAGTAGAGCAGTTTGCGCAGGATCCAGGTCTTTTGCAGGATCTCCGGCTTGAGCAGCAATTCTTCGCGGCGCGTGCCGCTCTTGTTGAGCAGGATCGAGGGGTAGACACGCTTTTCCGCCATGCGGCGGTCGAGGTGGATTTCGCAGTTGCCGGTGCCCTTGAACTCTTCGTAGATGACTTCGTCCATGCGGCTGCCGGTGTCGATCAGCGCGGTGCCGATGATCGTGAGCGAGCCGCCTTCTTCGATGTTGCGCGCCGCGCCGAAGAAGCGCTTGGGCCGCTGCAGCGCGTTGGCATCGACGCCGCCGGTGAGCACCTTGCCCGAGGAAGGCAGCACGTTGTTGTAGGCGCGCGCCAGGCGGGTGATGGAGTCGAGCAGGATCACCACGTCTTTCTTCAGCTCGACCAAGCGCTTGGCGCGCTCGATCACCATCTCGGCCACCTGCACGTGGCGCGCGGCGGGCTCGTCGAAGGTGGAACTGATGACTTCGCCGCGGATGGTGCGCTGCATCTCCGTCACTTCTTCGGGCCGCTCGTCGACCAGCAAGACGATGAGGTGCACCTCGGGGTAGTTGGCAGTGATGGCGTGCGCGAGGTACTGCATCATCACTGTCTTGCCGCTCTTGGGCGCCGAGACGAGCAGCGCGCGCTGGCCTTTGCCGAGCGGGGCGATCAGGTCGATGATGCGGCTGGTGAGGTTCTCTTCGGACTTGATGTCGCGCTCGAGCTTGAATTGCTCCTTCGGGAACAGCGGCGTCAAGTTCTCGAACATGATCTTTTGCTTGTTCTCCTCGGGTGTGATGCCGTTGACGATGTCGACCTTCACCAGCGCGAAGTAACGCTCGCCGTCCTTGGGCACGCGCACCTCGCCTTCGATCATGTCGCCGGTGTGCAGGTTAAAGCGCCTGATCTGGCTCGGCGAGAGGTAGATATCGTCGGTGGAGGCGAGGTAGCTGGCCTCGGGCGAGCGCAGGAAGCCAAAGCCGTCGGGCAAGACTTCGAGCACGCCGTCGCCGAACACCTGCTCGCCGCCCTTGGCGCGCTTCTTCATGATCGCGAACATCAGCTCCTGCTTGCGCATGCGGCTCGAGTTCTCGATTTCGAGCGTTTCCGCCACCTTGATCAGTTCGGAGATGTGCTGGGCTTTGAGTTCGGATAGATGCATGGGGGCACCTCGGGTGCTGCCGACAGTTGCCGGGGGCCGGGGGGCTCCGGTCCGCAACGCTTGTCGAGTCAAGGCCGATCGCTCACACGAGCGAGGCCATTAAAAAGCTCTAAGTCTGGGTGGGGGCGCCGGCTTCACGCGCCGCAGTGCGGCCGGGCGGCAGCTATCGCGGGGGGCGTGGGGCGGGCCACTGGCCGCGCCCCGACGGGTTTGCCGCGATTATAAGTGGCCGTCGAGGAAGGCCGTCAATTGGGATTTGTTGAGCGCGCCGACCTTGGTGGCCGCAAGCTGGCCGTCCTTGAACAGCATCAGCGTCGGGATGCCGCGAATGCCGAACTTGGCCGGCACGTCGCGGTTTTCATCGACATTCATCTTGGTGACCTGCAGCTTGTCGCCGTACGAGGCCGCGATCTCGTCGAGGATGGGCGCAATTTGCTTGCAGGGGCCGCACCATTCGGCCCAATAGTCCACCAGCACGGGCCGGGAAGACTTGAGCACGTCGTTGTCGAACGAGGCGTCCGAAATATGTTTGATCAATTCGCTGGCCATCATTGAATCCTTTCCTTTGCCGTAGTGCGAGGGGCGGCATAGGAGCAGCACCAAGGCAAAATGATTCTGACACAAGGGTCCGCACGCTGTCGGTGCAAAGGGCGGGCCTGCTGCCTCACCCGAATCCCCACCAACCCCCACCAACCCCCGCCTGGAACCCGCCTGGAAATCACACTGAACGCCAGGCTCTCCGTGCCTGGCTGCTGGCAGGAGGTGGCTTGTTGCGTGAGCGACTTCGCCGCTCGCCACGCGCTGGAGCCGCACGACATCATCGTGCTGCTGCCGTTCGCGCAGCACTTGCCGCTGGCGCGAGCGGCCTGGGCCCTGCAAGCCGGGCAAGCCGCCTGGTTGCCGCGCTTCGAGACGACCGAGACGCTCGCGCGCTCGCTCGCCCCCGCGCCGCCGGCCGAGCCGGGTGCGCTCGCCTTCGATGCCACGGCCGATGCGCTGCGCTGCGCCGAGCTGCTCTCGGAGCGCGCAGCCGACTGGCCCAAGCGCGACCCGCGCTCGTTCGATCGGGCCGTCGCGCAGGTCGTGGACACCGCGCACGCGCTCTGCCGTGCGCGCCTGGCCCTGCCGCCCGCGCGCCGCGCCGCATGGCTCGAAGCC
>JANONH010000573.1:0-3819 GCA_031420735.1 Methylibium sp. | reverse complement strand
TCGGCGACGCGAAAACGCCAGTCTTCCCAGCGGTTGGGGCTGGCTTCGCGCTCCATCACCACGGCCACGTCGATGCCGGGGCGCTCGGATGCAGGCGCCGTCATACAGGCTCTCAGGTGGTCTTGGAGATGCTGATGGTCGGGAACTTGGCCGAGTAGTCCTTGGACTTCTCGGCGATCTTGACCGCGATCTTGCGCGCCACCATCTTGTAGATGGCCGCGATCTCGCCGTCGGGCTCGCTCACCACGGTGGGGCGGCCGGCGTCGGCCTGCTCGCGGATCGACATGGAAAGCGGCAAGCCGCCGAGGTAGTCGACCCCGTACTCGGTGCTCATCTTCTGCCCGCCATCGGCGCCGAAGATGTGCTCGGTGTGGCCGCACTGCGAGCACACGTGGACCGCCATGTTCTCCACCACGCCGAGGATGGGCACGCCCACCTTCTCGAACATCTTGAGACCCTTCTTGGCGTCGAGCAGGGCGATGTCTTGCGGCGTGGTGACGATCACCGCGCCGGTGAGCGGCACGCGCTGCGAGAGCGTGAGCTGGATGTCGCCGGTGCCGGGCGGCATGTCGACGATGAGGTAGTCGAGCTCGCGCCAGTTGGTCTGCTTGAGCATCTGCTCGAGCGCCTGCGTGGCCATCGGGCCGCGCCAGATCATGGGGCTATCGGCTTCGACCAGGAAGCCGATCGACATGACCTGCACGCCGTAGTTTTCCATCGGCTCCATGCTCTGGCCGTCGGCGCTTTCGGGGCGGCCTTCGATGCCGAGCATCATGGGTTGGCTCGGGCCGTAGATGTCGGCGTCGAGGATGCCCACCGAAGCGCCCTCGGCGGCGAGGGCCAGCGCCAGGTTGACGGCGGTGGTGCTCTTGCCCACGCCGCCCTTGCCCGAAGCCACGGCGACGATGTTCTTCACGCCCGGCAGCAACTGCACGCCGCGCTGCACCGCATGCGAGACCACTTTGCTGGCGATGTTGACGCTGACGTTTTGCACCCCGGCGACGCTGCGCGCCGCGCCGATGAGCGCTTTGCGCAGCAGCGCGAACTGGCTCTTGGCCGGGTAGCCCAGCTCGACGTCGAAGGCGACGTCGCCGCCCTCGACGCGCAGATTCCTGAGCTGCTTGGTGGAGACGAAATCGCGGCCGGTGTTGGGGTCGACGACAGCGCGCAGCGCGTCGAGCAGCGTGCCTTCGTTAACAGGCGCCAAGGGCGATGAAACGGTCATGTCAAGCCCAATGAAGTGTGGTTAAAACCAAGGCGTGAGTTTAACGGACGCGGCCCGCGTGCGGCCTCAGGTGCCGGGCGCGCGCAGTGGCAGCGAAATCCAGAACACCGCGCCCTCGCCCGTGGCGGCGCCACGGCCGGGCTGCGGCGGCTCCACGCCGATGGCGCCGCCCATGTGTTCGATGGTCGCGCGGCAGATCGCCAGCTCGAGGCCGTCGCGCCGTCCGACGCCGGCATTGCCGCGCAGCCCGAATGGCTCGAACACGCGCGCCCCGGGGTCCGAGGGCACGGCCGGCCCGGCGTCGATCACGCGCACACGGCCCTGGCCGTGCAGCGTGCCCAGCTCCAGGATCACCGGCGTCTCAGGGGGCGAGGCGGCCAGCGCACAGTTCACCAAGCGCGAGAGCACTGCGGCGACCGCGGCCACGTCGGCGAGCACCGGCATCGGTGGCAGCTGGCCTTCGGGCACGACGCGAAGGCGCCGCTGCTCGGCCGCCGGGCGCGCGCCATTCACGGCCAAGCGCGCCGCCTCGGCCAAATCCATCGCCACCATGCCAAGGGGCACCTGCCCGGCGCGCATGCGCTCGAGTTCGAGCAGGTCGCCGACCCACTGCGCGACACGCTCACCGTGGTCGCGCGCCGACTGCACCAGCCGCTTGGCCGCCGCATCGAGCGGGCCGGCCGTGCCGTCGGCCAGCAGGCCCAGCGTGCTGCGGATGTTGGTGAGCGGCACGCGCAGTTGCTGGGTCACGATGGAGACGAATTGCTGCTGTGCGCGCTCGGCGAGTTGCGCCTGGCTCGGGTCGCGGCACACCGCCACGCCGATGCGGTCGCCCTGCACGCGCGTCTGCACCAGCGTGGCGTCGAAGGTGAACTCGTCGCCATTGGGCCGCACGCCTTGCATGCTGCTGCGCCGCGCGGTCCAGGGCAGTGGCGAGCTGCCCTCGAGTTCGGCCTGCGGCTGGGTGACCGGCCAATCCAGTTCGTCGAGCAGCTCCGGGATCAGCAGCGAGATCTGGTGGCCGCCCACGCTCTGGCGCGAACGGCCGAACAGCAGCTCGCCGGCCGGGTTGAGCCACTGGATGGTGCCGCTCGCATCGAAGGCGACGACGGCGTCGGGTATGTGCTCGAGCACCATCCGCAGGCGCCGCTGGGCGTCGTGCAACTGCTCCTGAGCCAGACCCCGCTCGGTCGATTCGCGGCGCAGGCGCCGGCCCGCCTGCGCCAGCCGCGTGGAAAAACTCCGCACCGTCAGCAACGCGGCGATGGCGAGCACGACGGTCGACAGACTCAGGAGCGCGAACATGCGGTCGGCGGCCGCAGACGCCATTTGCTGCCGGGTTTCGCGGTGTTCGCGCCGCGCCGTCTCGGCGCTGCGCAAGGCCTCAAGCTGCGCTGCGATGCGCACCCGCGTGGGTTGCGACACGCGCACCAGCGACTGCACGTAGCCGCTGCCGAGTTTTTCGCCGGCGGCACAGGCCCGCGCGAGCGGCGTCACGTGGATCTCCTGCCACTCGGCGAGCGCCGTGCTCAGGGCGGACAGGCGCTCGTACTGCAGGCCGTCGCCGGCGAACAGCTCGCGCAGCTCGGCGACCGAAGGCCGCCAGTCGGCCACCGGCGCGGCGCTGTCGCCGATGGGCGCGCCGCCCATGACGCAGAGCGCGCGCGAGCTGTCGGGCATGGCCTCGGTGGTCAACCGGGCCTGCACCGCGAGCACCCGCTCGCCGTGCAGGCGGTCGCGCTGCGCGGCCAGCAAATCTTCATAGGCGCGCCAACTCGAGAACAGCAAATAGAGCACGCACACCGCCAGGGCCATGAAGACCAGCGGGAACCGCCACGGCGCCTGGATGGGGGCGGCCATCAGGCGCCTGCGGCCCGCCCGACAAGGCGGTTGTTGGTGCGATCCATGTTCAGCGAAGAAGGGGCGAGTGGGCGGTCGGGGCGAGATTATGGAGGGCGCGGCTGGGCTCCTAGAATCGCGGGTGGCCCTGCCCGGGGCCCCGCACCTTCGGCCCGCCCATGCCCCGCACGCTCTTCGTCACCACCGCGCTGCCCTATGCCAACGGGCCGTTTCACATCGGCCACATCATGGAGTACATCCAGGCCGACATCTGGGTGCGCTTTCAGCGCATGCGCGGCGCGACGGTGCACTTCGTGGGCGCCGACGACGCGCACGGCGCGCCGATCATGATCGCCGCCGAAAAGGCCGGCAAGACGCCGCAGCAGTTCGTGGCCGAGATCGCCGCCGGGCGCAAGGCCTACCTTGACGGCTTTCACGTCGCCTTCGACCACTGGCACTCCACCGACGAGCCCGAGAACCACCAGCTCGCGCAGGACATCTACCGCGCGCTGCGAAAGGCTGGCCTCGTGTTCGTGCGGCCCATCGAGCAGTTCTTCGACCCGGTCAAGCAGATGTTCCTGCCCGACCGCTACGTCAAGGGCGAATGCCCCAAATGCGGCGCCAAAGACCAGTACGGCGACGCCTGCGAAGTGTGCGGCGCGGTCTACTCGCCCACCGAGCTCAAGCATCCCTATTCCAGCCTGACCGGCGCCACCCCGGTCATGAAGACCAGCGAGCACCACTTCTTCCAGCTC
>JANONH010000572.1:0-1763 GCA_031420735.1 Methylibium sp. | reverse complement strand
AATCAACGTCATGCCGGACGTCTTCGCCGCGCCGACATCGAACGTCATGGTCCTGCCGCAACCCGCGCTCGCGGCGGTGCGCTCGATCAGGCAGTCCGCAAAGTCCGCCGCGCTTGCCTTGAATACGCGCAGCGCCTTCGTAACTTCGTCAGCGCGATCGACAACAACAGTCTTCGTGAGCAGCAGCAATTCGCGAGCCCGGGCACCAGCACATAGGTGTCCAAGCCGATCATCGTGCCGCCGCACCGCGCGCCATGATCGCCTTGTTCATATCCTCGATTGAGACGCGCTTCGCCACTTTGCCGAACATTCTCTTGAGCTCCGTGACAGAGTGCGTGGCGGCGACGACCTCGAATCGGCCGGAGCCGACTTCGACGAACTCCACCCGATCGCCGGACTCGACCTGCAGGGCTTGGCGGACCTTGGCCGGGATTGTGATCTGACCCTTGCTGGTGACGGTTGCGCTGACCATGGTTTCAAACTCCTTGAGATGCTTTTTTTTACCGTCAGGCGAGCCAGCAATCACCTCCATCGACACGGCACGGTTTAGACCGATGCATCGCGAAAGGCGCGCAGGACCGTGTTGATACGCGTTTGATAACCAGGCCCTTGTGCCTTGAACCACTCAAGCACGTCTTGATCGACCCGAAGCGAGATCGATGACTTGGACGGCACCGGCTGCAATCCACGCCGAACGACGCCTCGCACAATGTGGCGGATATCGGCTTCGGGATGTGCCGTGGTTAGAGTCGTCGGCTTGGCCTTCGCTTTGAGGCGAGCCCAATCAGTGTTGGATTTCATTGAAGAAGATGTCTGCTTCACGGGTGGTTGCTTTGCGAAACGAGATGATGCGGATTTCATAGTCGGTCTCCGTGTGAACGACTGAGACTGGAATGCCAGCGAGCAGCCCGAGCGTGACGAAGCGCCGCTCACAGTAGGAGAACCGATCGTCTTCGAACGTGTAGGTAGTCCCTTCGAACACGCGAGGAACGTCAACGAAGTCGAGCCCGTGAGCTTTCAGGTTCGCGGCGCGCTTCGTTTCCGATCAGGTGAACTCCATGCGATTATTGTATATACGATACGTAGTGGCATCAACCCAGTGGAATTCATCGGCCTACCCAGGTGAAGGCCGCGCGGCATCGTTCCCTTCGCCCTGAGCATGTCAGAGGGGCCGCAGGTCTCAAAAATCGGCGCGCCCGGGCGGGCGCAGCCGCAGGCGCAGATCGGCGCCGAGCTGCTGGACATCGACGAACTCGAAGTCAAGGCTCTCGGCCAAGGACGCCAATGGGCCGATGGCCGCAATGCCGCGACCCGAGCCGAGCAGGCGCGGCGCGATGTACAGCAGCAACTCGTCGACCAGGCCCTCGCGCAACAACGAGCCGTTGAGCTTCTCGCCGGCCTCGACATGCAGTTCGTTGATCTCGCGCCGGGCCAGATCGCGCAACATCGCCGCCAGATCGGTCTTGCCCTGCGCGTTGGCCGGCAGGCGAGCGACCTCGATGTGCGGCCCCGCCAATGTCGCGATGCGTGATGCGTCGTCGCTGGCGGTGTAGATCAGCGCCTGGCCTGGCGGCTGCAACACCCCGCCGTCGGCGCGACATCGAGCCTCGAATCGACGAGCACGCGCAGGGGTTGCCGTTCCGTGGGCACCAGTCGCACATCCAGCCGCGGGTCGTCTTCACGCACCGTGCCGATCCCCGTGAGCACCGCGCCGGCGCGTTTGCGCCAGGCATGGCCGTCGGCGCGCGCTGCCTCACCGGTGA
>JANONH010000571.1:0-4107 GCA_031420735.1 Methylibium sp. | reverse complement strand
CGATGGCGTTGTCGAGGCAGCGGTTGAGGGTGCGGTATTCGCCGATGGCGAAGGGTGCGTCGCGCTCGAACGCAAGGTCGCTGATGGCCTGGCAGAGGTCGCCGTAGTCGTGCACCACCTGGTCGACCGAATAGCCGAGCTTGAGCAGAGATTTACCGTGCGCGGCGGCGCTGACGCCGATCTCGGACAAGGCGAGCGAGTCGCCCCCCGAAGGACCGGAAATCTTCATGCCTTCGGCGGCCTCGCCGGCCTCTTCGGCCTCGAGCGTGCGCGTCAACTGATCGATAAATAGCGGTACGCCATTGGCGAGCTGCTCCTCGGTGGCGGCGCGCCGGGGGCGCTGCGCGACCTTGAGCTTGCAGCGCTCGACCAGTTCGGCGCGGTTGTTGGACAAGAAGTCATACATCATGGCTAGGGCCTCGAGAGCCGCCGACAGCGGTGCGTGCGGGCGGTCGATCGGGCCCGTGTTTCGAGCCTATCGCCCGACTGTAGGCCTTCATGCCATGCCGTTCATGACAGAAGGATGCTCAATGCGCTGTCGGGACAAACGCCCTTGACGCGGGCGTGCTCCCGCCCCCGCAGCTTTCGGCCCCCGCGGCTCGGCATGCGACTCATGGCGTGATCGCCACCTTGAGCACGCCGTCGCGCTGGTTGGCAAACAGCTCGTAGGCCCGCTCGATGTCGTCGAGCTTGAAGCGGTGCGTGACCATCGCGCCGAGGTCGACCCGACCCGACTCTATGACGGCCATCAGCCGGCGCATGCGCTCCTTGCCGCCGGGGCAGAGCGAGGTGACGATGGTGTGGTCGCCCAGGCCAGCGGCAAAGGCGGCCAGCGGAATCTTCAGGTCGGTGGAATAGACGCCCAGGCTCGAGAGCGTGCCGCCCGGGCGCAGCACGCGCAGGCACGCCTCGAAGGTGGCCTGCGTGCCCAGCGCCTCGATCGCGGCGTCGACGCCGCGCCCGCCGGTGAGCTTCAAGATTTCATCGACCGGGTCGACGCGGCTCGAATCGATCACGTGGTCGCAGCCCATGCGACGCGCCATTTCCAGGCGTGCGGGAATGCGGTCCACGCCGATCACCAGGCTCGCGCCGCACAGCTTGGCGCCAGCGCTGGCACACAGGCCGATCGGCCCCTGCGCAAACACCGCGACCGAGTCGCCGATGCGGATGCCGGCGCGCTCGGCGCCGCCGAAGCCGGTCGACATGATGTCGGGGCACATGAGCACCTGCTCGTCGCTCAGGCCGTCGGGCACCGGCGCGAGGTTGGCCATGGCGTCGGGCACGAGCACGTACTCGGCCTGGCAGCCGTCGATGGTGTTGCCGAACTTCCAGCCGCCCATGGGCTTCCAGCCGGTGGCGGTGCCGGCACCGTCTTGCGAGCAAAAGCCGCACAAGCAGGCATTGCTCTAACCGCTGGGCGTAATCGCGCCGGCCACCACGCGCTGGCCTTCCCGGTAGCCCTTGACGGCCGAGCCCAGTGCTGCGATCACGCCGACCGGCTCATGGCCGATGGTCAAGCGCCTGGCCACCGGGTATTCGCCCTTGAGGATGTGCACGTCGGTGCCGCAGATCGTGGTGGTGGTCACCTTGAGCAGAGCGTCGAGCGGGCCGACGTCGGGGACCGGCTTCTCGTCCAGAACGATGCGACCGGGTTCGATGAACAGGGCGGCTTTCATCATCGGCATGGCGGGCTCCTTCGCAGCGGCGGTGTGCGTGAGGTGCGACCCTAGGGCAGGGCGGCGGTGGCGCGCTTGACGCGCGTCAAGCGCGGTGGCTTTCGAGCGCGGGCCAGGGCCGGTGAGGCCCCCGGCGCCGGCCGCAACGCGCGACACTGAGGCGCGGGTAGGGCAGCTGCCTGCGCGGCGGCGTTGCGCAGAGGCGCTGCGTGCCGAGTAAACGCCGCGGTGCGCAACACGGGCCGTGAGCCACCATCTGCCAGGGCCAAGGAGCAAGCGCGCCATGAACACCCCGATCCCCACCAGGCTCTCGCGCCACGCCCTCGGCACGCTGCTCGTGGCCGTGCAGGTCGCGCTGATGCTGGTGCTGGCCGTGCCGGCGGTGCCGGCGTTCGTGGCCGGCGACGCGCCGGGCGCGGCGTGGCTGCTGGCGGCAGCGGGCATCTTGCTCGGCCTGTGGGCCGTGTCGTGCAATCGCCCGGGCAACTTCAATGTGCGGCCCACGCCGCACCCCAGCGGGCAACTGGTGCAGCACGGACCCTATCGCTCGATCCGGCACCCGATGTACACCGCAGTCATCGCCTGCGCCCTGGCCGCCGCCGCCGCGGCCGCCGTGCTCTGGGCCTGGCTCGTCGTGCTGGCCCTGGTGGCCGTGCTCGCGGTCAAGTCGGTGTTCGAAGAGCGCTGGATGAGCGAGCGGCACAGTGCCTACGCCGCCTACCGGCAAAGGACGAGGCGCTTCCTGCCCGGTCTTTTTTGAAGACCCCTGGAGCCGACAGCCACCGCTTCCAGACTGCCAGCTCGTCGGCGCCCCTGAGCGAGCGCTGCAGCGCCAGGGCGCGCCGCCAAACCGTGCCGATGCGTCCTCATGCCCGGCCGGCCACGCACGGCGCACCGGCAGCCGCTTGACCTGCGTCAATTCGACTGCGACCGGCAGGACCAAGCGCAGTGCGATGTCCACGGGTCCGACAGCCCCTTGACCTGCGTCAATTCGACTGCGGCTTGGGCCGGCGAGCATCGGCGGATCACGATGATCCCGATTCGCAACGCCGCCATTTCTTCGCCCGACGCTGCCTGGCACTGGCGACGCCTGCTGGACGCGCCGCACCGGCTGGCGTTCTTCGCCGGGTCGCTGCTGCTGGCTCTGACCGGCGTCTGGTGGGCCGCCGTGATGCTCGCCCAGGCTCTGGGCCTGGCTGAGTCGTGGGCGGTGCCGGCGGCCGTGGCGCATGGGCTGGTCATGAGCCTGGGCTTGTGGCCGCTCTTCTTTGCCGGTTTCCTGTTCACTGCCGGCCCCAAGTGGCTCGGTCAGCCACCGGTCGAGGCGACACAGCTGCGCTGGCCGATCGGCGCGAGCCTTGCGGGCTGGCTGCTCTTTATCGTCGGCGTGCACGTCGAGCTTGCGCTGGCGGCTGGTGGTGTGGCGCTGGCTGCGGCCGGCCTCGCAGCGCTCACTCTGCGCTTCGGGCGCATGGTGTGCACGAGCCGCTCACCGGACCGCCTGCATGCTGCCCTGGTGCTGCTCGCTTGCGGGGTCGGCACGGCGCTGCTTGCGGCGGCGTCGGCGGCGCTGGCCCTGCAGCGCCTGGACCTCGTGCGCGCGGCTGTGCAGGCCGGGCTTTGGGGCTGCATTGGGCTGGTCTTCGTGTCGGTGACGCACCGGATGCTGCCGTTTTTTAGCGCCGCGGCCGTGCCCGGGCTCGACGCCTGGCGGCCGCGCTGGCTGCTCGGCACGCTGGCTGCGGCCATGCTGGCAGAAGCGGCGCTCGCCGCGGCAGACCTGCTGTCGTGGTCGCTGCCGGTGGCATGGCGCGCGCTTCAGGCGCTGGCCGAAGCGGCCATGGCCGCGCTGCTGCTGTGGCTTGCGCTGCGCTGGGGCTTGCTGCAGAGCCTGAAGATTCGGCTGCTCGCGATGCTGCATGTGGGCTTCGTGTGGCTGGGACTTGCCTTCGCCCTGGCTGCGCTTTCACACGGCCTCATGGCCGCCACCGACGGCGCCCGCTCGCTCGGCCTGGCGCCGCTGCACGCGCTCGCGGCCGGCTTCTGTGGCAGCACGCTGCTGGCGATGGCCACACGGGTGTCGGCCGGCCATGCCGGGCGCGCGCTGCACGCCGACGCGGTGGTGTGGTCCTTGTTCTGGCTGCTGCAGTTGGCGGTGGTCGCTCGCGTGGCTGCCGCCTTGTGGGACGCCGCCGCGGGCAGCCTGCTGCCGATTGCGGCGCTTGCCTGGGCGGCTGCAACCGTGGGCTGGGCCTGGCGCCATGCACGCTGGTGGGGCCGCCCGCGGGCCGACGGGCAAGCTGGGTGAACTGGTCAGAGCGAAGGATTTTCCCGACGACTCATTAGAAAAATCACTTGCGCGCCACCCTATCGTCCACGATCTCGCTGAAAAGAGGTCGAGCTTTTCGTCGTATTCGATCTTTGCGATGCC